>JAPLPG010000196.1 GCA_026400375.1 Novosphingobium sp.
AGCCAGATCAGCATCGAGGAAAGCAGGACGATATAGAAGATGCGGCGGAAGAAGCGGAACGGATCGACATCGAACCCGGTGCTGTAGAGCAGTGTGCCCAGCACGGCGTTGGCCACGAGCAGGACGACGGCCGTGAGCGCCGTGGCGCGCCAGTTCCAGCGCACCATGGCGGCGATCAGCACGAAGGCGGCAAAGGCAAGAAACGGACTTTGAAATTCGCTCGACCGGCTTTCGGTGAGATAGACCGCGCTGAGAAACATGACGATATCGACGACCTGGGCCGTAGGCGCGAGTCGAAAATCGAACCACCAGCTGCGCCAGGCGACAATCATCAGAATGGCAGCCCATGTCAGGTACATGCTGACGAGGGGAAACCCAAGGCTGTTGGTGGCATTGCGGATCGGTGCATTGGGATCGACCAGCAGGACAAGCAGGTAGGCAAGCGCCAGCACTGCCCGGCCGATGGCTATGACACGACCTGCGTTTCGCCGCTGCGTCTTCCCGAATTGCAACGCGTTCCCTCCGATTCGGTCCTTGAACCGAACTGCCACCCCATATGTGCCGGATTCCCACCCCCATGAATAGGGGCAGGCACGCCGATGGCGGCGCCGATCGGCGAAAACATTGCCGGTATGTTGCTGAATTCTCATATGTTTCGAGAACAATCAATATCTTAACGCCGGTTACTAAAAAGCGTAATCGGCAATAGACCCGAAGTGAGGCAGATTAACGAAACAGTAATTGGAAGAACCGCGCTTGTGGGGCATTATCGGGGTGTCATTCGTTTACCGTATGTTCGAGATACGGGGATGCCTGGGGTGCGACAGAACAATGATGGTAGCGTACGACCTGTTCGATAATCCGTTGGCAGAGCTGACGCCGAAGCAGCGCGAGGTTCTCGACCTGCTGATCCAGCACAAGACGTCCAAGGAAATCTCGCGCCTGCTGGGGATTTCGCATCATACCGTCGACCAGCGGATCATGCTGGCCCGGGCGAAGCTGGGCGTGGGCACGCGCGGCGAGGTGGCGCAGGCCTATCGCAAGCTGGTCGAGACATACGAACAACCCGTATACGAGTTTTCCCATGTGGGCTTTCCGCCCCTTCCCGGTGCACCAGAGTTGCAGGAGGAAGCGGACAACGACGAACCATCCACCGCAGACCTTGCCCTTTCCACGACGGGTCAGCCCGGGATCGAAAATGCAAGGGATGCAACCGCCACGCCGGTCAGTGTCCGGGAATTTTCCCGGGGGATTGCCAGCGCTGACGGCCAGGATGAAGTCGCCTACTACCGCGTTCTCCCGGAGATGTTCGACGGGCCGAATGGCACCTTGTTGCGGCTGGGATTTATCGGCGGCTTGACGGTGTTCATGATCCTGATCGTGCTGGGAGCGTTGAGCATGTTTGCCCAATTGTCGTCCCTGCTCGATCGCTGATCGCCTGCCGGTCCGGACAGCGTCTCCTTCCATGAACCGGATGGCCGGCGCGGGGGCGTCGTCATCCTTTGCAAAGGGGCCTGGTGCACGACGCGTGCGGCAGGTGGGAGCGACCATGAAGAACATCGACACAATTGCACAAGCCAATGTTGCCAGCCTCGGCAAGATCAACCGGGCCAACGGCAATCGTGATTCTGCCTTGCTGGTTCATGGCATGCGGATCACACGAGACCTGCACGAAGCCGAAGCGGCGCTGGACGAAGCACTGATCCGGCAGGCCAACCTTCTCGCCACGATGGTCCGCGCCCGCCGCGAGACGTCGGTCGGCCCGTTCACCGGACAGGATGCATTGCTGCGGCTGGCCGCAAGCCAGAAGGCAATCCTGCAGGCCAGCGGCGAACTGGCCCGCGTGCATGGCAATCTTGTCGCCGTGGACCACCAGGTGCAGGCCGGCCTTGCCGATGATTGCCCGCCAGCCGGATCGCTCGGCACGAACGATGAATCCGTGGATGAGGTTCGGGCCGCTTGAACCATCACCAGCCCTGCCAACCTTGCATGACTGGTTCCACAAGATGCATCTAATCTGGGCGTACAGACTTCTCGTGATCGCGGTCCTGCTCTTTGCCCTGCGCAAGGGCGAAGAGCCGGAGCGACTGATCTCGATGATCATCATTCTTGCGATCGCAATGGATGTCGTCAATCATTCGATTTTCGGCGATCCGACATTCTTTGCGGTGAATCCCGGCCACATCGTGATCGACACCTGGTCTTTGCTGGCGATGCTGTGGATTGCGCTGCGCGCCAATCGCGGCTGGCCCATGTGGGTCTGTTCGGCACAGATCATCGTGGTTCTGTCGCATGTTGCGAAGCTTACCGAACTCTCGCTGGTGCGGTTCGGGTATTACGCCATGGCGCAATTGCCCCTGCCGATACAGGTAACCGCACTGTTGCTGGGGACGATCGCACACACGCGCCGATCGGAACGTATCGGTCGCTATCACGCGTGGCGGCTGACCTGACAGGCCGGGCCAAGCCCGAAGCCTGACTGGCCAGAAGCCTGACTGGTGAGCCTTGCGAACGGGACCTTGGGGAAGGTCCTGGCGCACTGGATGTCGGCCACCTGCACACTTTGCGGAAAAAACACCGCCACCGCCCGGTCCGGGCCTGGCCAACATGTATCAATGCGTTTGAATTACTTGGGGAAGCAAACCTATGACCGTTCGTTCCATGCGTGCCACGATTGGCAATGCGAGCCAGCCCGGTGCTGGTCGGCGCGGCCATGCGCGGCTGGTAGAGCCTGCCGCGCCATCTGCCGTGTTCGACCATGATACCCTTGCCAGACACACGGTGATGGCGCGGGAAATCTATGCCGTGCGGCGACGCCGGCACAAGGCCCTGCCCGCCGACCTGTTTGGCGAGCCGACCTGGGACATCCTGCTCGACCTGTACATCGCCGCGCGCGAGGAACGGCGGGTGCCGACGACAAGCGCGTGCATCGGCGCCCATGTGCCGCCGACTACGGCGCTGCGCTGGTTGCGCATCCTGGAAACGCGCGGCCTGGTCGAACGCGAGGACGACGGTCGTGACGGGCGCCGCACGTTCGTGCGCCTCACCCGCCATGGGCTTGACGCGATGGACCAGACGCTGGCCATGCTGACGCGGTCGTTCAGCACGCCTGGCGACGCCAAGGCCAGCCCGTCGCCCCGGCAGGTCGAACGGCCGGAATAACAGTTCCCCGGGAGGCCGGGCGGCTTTGCACCCCCCGCCCGGCTGACCCGCGGCTGAACGACGGTCAACATTCTGGCCGGGCCGGACAACGGTTCACCTGAAAATTCGGCCCAGCCCTTGCCTCGCTCGAAAGTCTTAACGTAGACATAAACCATTGGATTTCGGTGCGATTCCGATGTGCCCCACGTGCAGTGGAGAAAATGTTGGGTTCACAGGATCGCACAAGCCAGCGTTTCGTGCGCGTGCTGGTGGAACGAGACAAGTCCGCAGCCGAATCCCTGGCGTGGATCATCGGCTTGCTGGTTGTCCCGACGACACTGCGGGCAACGCTGGACGGAGGCGCACTGGGTCTGCCGTTCCTGACCTACTGGCCAAGCCTGGTGCTGGCCTCGGTGGCGCTGCGCCTGCGGTATGCTGCGGCGTTCGCGCTCGTGGCCGCGATCCTTTCCCAGCGGCTGTTCGGTGGCGGCACGTGGTTCCGCGATCTGAGCGCGGCGCGGTTCGTATTCTTCGGGCTGTTTGCGATTTCGGCCATGCTCATATTGACGACCGGCATGCATCTGCGCCGCCTGGTGCGCGCGCTGGCCGAAGTGAACGTGCAGCAGGCGACGTTCAACCGCGAGTTGCGGCACCGCGTGCGCAACATGCTGACCCTGATCCAGACCCTGGCGGCACGCGGGCCGAAGGCAGCATCGCCGCTGGATTTCTACAAGGAGTTCAGCCAGCGGCTTGAAGGGCTGGCCGCGGCAAGCGATCTGTTGCAGATCGGGGCCGAGGCCGAAGGGCGCCTGCCGCAGCTGGCACGGCAGACCGTGGCGCCGTTCGACCGCGATGGCCGCATCCGCATTGCCGGCGAGCCGTGCATCGTGCCGCCGGACAGCTGCATTCCGCTGATCATGGCGCTGCACGAACTTTGCACCAACGCGATCAAGCACGGCGCACTGTCGAACGAGACCGGGCAGGTCAGCCTGACGTGGTTCATCGGGCCGGATGGACGCACGCTCTATCTGTTGTGGACCGAGAAGAACGGCCCGCGCGTCGTCTCGCCCACGCGTTTCGGGCTGGGCACGAAGCTGCTGCGGCCGCAGCCCGGGCTGGAAGGCGTGGAGCTGTGTTTCGAGCCGGCCGGGGTGTGGTGCGAAATGCGCGTGGAAGGCGCCGCTTCGCTGCCGCGCTAGCGTTCAGAAGCCCGCTTCGATGGCGACGCGGATGGCATCGGCGCTGGTCTTGACGTCCAGCCCCTTGAGCACGGCGGAGCGGTGCATCTTGACGGTGCGTTCGCTGAGACCGAGTTCGTAGGCGATCTGCTTGTTCAGCTTGCCGGCGGCCATCAGGACGAGGATTTCCTTCTGGCGGCGGCTGAGCCGTTCGACCCGGTCGGCGGCTTCGTTGCGGCGGGCTTCGTTGGCCTGGCCGAGGTCCTCGTTGATCTCTACCTGCGAGCCGAGGTAGTATTCGACCTCGCCCGCCGCATCGAAGATCGGCGCGACCATCACGGCGTTGCGGAACCGGGTGCCGTCCTTCTTGTAGTTGAGGATCTCGACCATCACCGGCTGCTTGCGCCAGATGCCCTCGCGCAGGATGCGGGCCTTTTCGTCCTCGGTCGTCGGGCCGCGCAGGAAGCGGCAGTTGCGGCCGATGATCTCCTCGCGGCTATAACCCGTCAGTTCGACGAACGCATCATTGCAGGCAATGATCGGGTTATCCGGCAGACGCGGATTGCTGATGACGGCGGCCGTCGGGCTGGAGCTGATCATTTCGGCTATGGACATGGGGCATATATACGCAGGTTTTGGCGCGTTGCCAGCCCGTGCCCTTTGGTCCGTGTTGTTCCGGATCGGGCCGCGGCGCATCCGGACACCATCCCGAAACACAAGCATGCGCCCGGCAGACCTGCCCGGCCGATGCCGAACAGGACCGGAGCCGCCGATGAACGTCTATTCCCCCTCCATCGCCGCATCGACCGGCATGGCCACCGTGATCGGCGAGGACGGCAAGCTGGTCGTGCCCGACGAAGTGCAGGAGGCGATCCGCACGCTGATTCGCTGGTCGGGCGACGAGCCGACCCGCGAAGGCCTGGTCGATACGCCCAAGCGCGTGGCGCGGGCATGGCGCGAATATTGCGGCGGCTATGCCGAAGACCCCGGCGTCCACCTTTCGCGCACCTTCGAGGAAGTGGGCGGCTATGACGAGGTCGTGCTG
Source organism: Novosphingobium sp. (assembly GCA_026400375.1). Lineage (GTDB taxonomy): Bacteria > Pseudomonadota > Alphaproteobacteria > Sphingomonadales > Sphingomonadaceae > Novosphingobium. The sequence continues at coordinate 5,365 of JAPLPG010000196.1, forward strand.
CTGAAGGACATTCCGTTCCAGAGCCACTGCGAACACCACATGGCGCCGATCACCGGCACGGCTTCCATCGCCTATCTGCCCAAGGACCGCGTGG
>JAPLPG010000126.1 GCA_026400375.1 Novosphingobium sp.
CCGCATCGCCGATCTTGCCAGCCTCTACCAGATCCGCACCGGCTGCCACGGCGCCACCGACCTGTCGCCCGTCACCATGGGCTGCGCGCTGCACTTCGATACCTGGGTCCCCAACTTCGGCATCCAGGAATACATGCGCCACACCCCCGAGACCGACGCCGTCTTTCCCCACGACTACCACTTCGACAAGGGCGAACTGTTCATCGGCGATACCCCCGGCCACGGCGTCGACATCGACGAGACACTCGCCGCAAAGTACCCCTACAACCCCGCATACCTCCCCGTCGCAAGGCTCCAGGACGGAACCATGTGGAACTGGTAGGCATGACGCGGGCGATCTTTGTGGGCGAGGCCATGCTGGAACTGTCGCAGGACGGTGCCGGCTGGCGTCTGGGTTATGGCGGCGATACGCTGAACACGGCGATCCACCTTGCCCGGGCGGGGATCGATACGGCCTATTTCACGGCGGTCGGCACCGATCCGTTCAGCGCCGACCTGCTGGCGCGCTGGGCGGAAGAGGGCCTCGACACCAGCCTCGTCTTGTCCGACCCGGCACGCAATCCCGGCCTTTACGCGATCTCCTGCGATGATGCGGGTGAGCGCAGCTTCACTTACTGGCGCGGCGAAAGCGCGGCGCGGCGCCTCTTTGCCTGCGAAGGCATTGCGCCGGCGCTGGACCGGGCGGCGCAGGCCGACATTCTCGGCTTCTCGCTGATCTCGCTGGCGATCCTGCCCGAGGCGGGCCGTCTGGCACTGCTCGATCTTGCCGGGCGCGTGGTGCGTCGTGGGGGCAAGGTCGTGTTCGACGGCAATTACCGTCCGCGCCTGTGGGAGGATCCCACCGAGGCGCAGCGCTGGCGCGATGCCGCGATTGCGGTCGCCACCGTCGGCCTGCCGACGCTGGAGGATGAAACCGCGCTTTCGGGCGAGGCTTGCGCATCGGCTGTGAACCGCCATTGGGCAGGGCTAGGCTGCAGCGAAGTGGTGGTCAAACTGGGCGCTGCGGGCGCACAACTGCCCGATGGCACGGTGATTGCGCCCCCGGAAGTGCTGAAGCCCGTGGACACATCGGGCGCGGGTGATGCCTTCAATGGCGGCTATCTTGCCGCGCGGGCTAGCGGTGCGACGGTGGCCGAGGCGGTCATGGCCGGGCACCGGCTGGCCGGTTGGTGCGTGATGAACCGGGGGGCCATTCCTGCCCGCCCGAAGGCGTCCGGCGAGGCCTGAATTCAGGCTTGGGCCCGCGGTTCCCGCAGCAAGACCCACAGCACGCCGGCGCCAAGGATATCCAGCGCCGCCAGCGCCACGAACAGCGGGTTGTAGCCGAAGACGTCCGCGCTCTGTCCGATCAGCAGGGTAAACAGCATGCCGCCGATCCACGCGGTGGTTCCGGCCATGCCGCTGGCAGTGCCGACGGTCCGCTTGTCGAACACGTCCGAGCATAGCGTGATCAGCGCGCCGTTGAGCATCTGGTGGGCAAAGCCGCCGATGCAGAACAGGACGATGGCCATGCCCGGCGTGGTGGCCAGGCCAATGCAGGCGGGCCCCGCCATGCACAACGCGCCCAGCGTCATCGTGATCTTGCGCGAGGACAGCATCGATTTGCCACGGGCCATCAGCCACGGCGGCAGCAAGCCTGCGGCAAGGCTGCCGAAATCTGCCGCGAGGAACGGCAACCATGCCCACAGCGCGATCGACTTCAGATCGAGCTTCCACACCGCCACGAGATAGAGCGGGATGAAGAAGTTGAACGTCTGCCACGCCGGCTCTGCCAGGAACCGCGGCACGGCAATGGCCCAGAACGATCGGCTGCGCAGAACATCGCCCTTGGTCGCCGGCTTGTCCGCAGGCTCGCTGGCAATGTCGGCCGCAATCACGGCCCGTTCGCCCTCCGAAAGGCGCGGGTGATCGGCAGGGTCGCGATAGCCGAACCACCATAGACCGGCCCAGGCAAGGCTGAGCGCGCCGGTGGCGATGAACGCCGCCTGCCAGTTGAAGGCAAGGATGCAGAACGCCACCAGCGGCGGCGCGATCATGTTGCCGACGCTGGTGACCATCTGGAACAGGCTGGTCGCCAGCGGCCGTTCGCGCGCGGGAAACCATGTCGCCACGGTCTTCGTGCCCGCCGGGATCGCGGCCGCTTCGGTGGCGCCCAGCATGGCACGGAAGGCGGCAAGGCTCATCCAGCCGGTGGCAAAGGCGTGCGCCATGTTGCTCAGCGCCCAGCCGAGCGCGAAGAGGAAGAAGCCGAGCCGCGTGCCCAGCGTATCGAGCACCGATCCCGCCACCGTCTGCATCACGGTGTAGGTGGCCTGGAACGCCAGCACGACCCAGCTGTATTGCTCGGTCGTCATCGCGAATTCGGCCTTGAGGGTCGGCGCGGCTACCGACAGCGTCGATCGCGCCAGGTAGTTGAGGATCGTGCCTATGGTGACGAGCCCGATGATCCACCAGCGCAGCGGCAACTTCTTCAGCATATGTCTCGTCCGTTGCCCGATCTGTTGCGCGCCGGGATCAGCGCAGGCGCTCGATCTCGATCATCGAGACCCGCGCATCGCCCGTGCCGTTGACGAAATCGAGCGGGAGTGTGTCCCTGGCCGCGATCGTGAAGCTTTTCGCCTCGGCCACCGCGCCTGATGCGGGGATGGCGGGCTGGAACTTGCGCAGCAGCACCTTCTTCCCGCTTTTCACGTCAAACGTGCCCGGCTTTTGCGCGGCAGGCGTCGCAAACCACAAGGTCACCTTGTAGCGCCCGGCGACCACCGGCACGCGATACGAGAAGGTGCCCGTGCGATAGGTGGCCAGCGCGCCACGATCGGTCGTCCCTGCAATCTCGGTCGGCACGGCAGGCTTGCCGAAGTCGGCCGGCTTGTCGAGCGACGCGGTGCTGCCGCCTTCGAACCAGTTGTCCGATCCCAGCACGCGGCCCTGGCTTGTGGCGGCAAGCAGAGTCCCGGCATCGATCACCATGTGCCGGGCGGTTTCGGGCGCGAGCGTCCATGCCGCCTCGTCCTGAACCGTGCCACCGGCATGGCTGCCGCGCGCCACCAGCGCGTTGTTGCCTTCGTCGAGGCGAACCGCGTTCCACACGCAGATCTTTTGCGGGCAATCGCTTCTTGCGCCCAGCGAACGGCCGTTGAGCAGCAGTTCGGTGCTGGCGGTGTTGCTGTAGACCTTCACGTCGGTCACCGGATAGGCGCGCCGGGCATAGCGCTTCGACGTGATGTGGACCATCGGCGCCGGGTTCCAGTTGGCCTTGTAGAAGTAGTAGGCGTCCTTGCGGGTCTTGTGGTCATAGGCGACCAGACCCTTGGTGTTGATGTCCTGCGCATCGCCCTCGGTGCGGACGGTCGTGGCAAAATCGAACGAATTCCACAGCCACGTGGCATAGAGCCAGGGCCGCGCATCGAGCTGCGCCAGCGCGGTCTCGTGGATGTAGCTTTCGTATTCCTCGGGCTGCGCTGCGCCGCGCGAATCCGCAGGGCCGCCCAGCACATTGTCGGTGTGCATGGTCAGGGCGCCGCCCGCGCCATATTCGGTCACGGCCAGCGGCTGCTGCGGCCGCTTGGCGCGTATGCCGTCGAGATGGGGGCCAAGGTCATCAGCTTTGCCAAAGTACCACCCGAAATAGCGGTTGGCCCCGCCAAGGTCGGCGGCCACGGCCGTGATCGGGATTTGTACGTCCCCGCCAAAGGCCCGCGATTCACAGCAGGTGGCAAGCGCGGTGGGGCGTGACGGGTCGAGCGCCTTGGCGGTCTTCTGCAGTTCGCCCAGCAGCGGCATCGGGTCGATTTCACGACCGTTCGCGCCGCCGAACAGGAAGGCCGGCAGTGAATCGCCGAAGTCCACTTCGTTGGCAATGCTCCAGATCGCCGAGGCGGCATGGTTCTGATTCTGGCGGATCAGCTCGGTCAGCTGCGATTTTGCGTTGGCGACCAGCGCGGGGTCGGCATCCTTCTTTCCGCCCAGGGTCCAGCTGGAGACCAGCGGGATCTCGTCCCACACCACCATCCCGGCGCGGTCGGCCAGGTCATGCACGGCCTGGCCATGCTGGTAGTGCGTCAACCGGATGGTATTGGCGCCCATTTCGCGCAGCGTGGCAACGTCCTCTTCGACATCGGCGCGCGAGATGGCCCAACCCTTGCCGTCGCGATCCTGATGGTAACCCACGCCGTGCAGGCGATAGGGCTGGCCATTCAGCACGAAGCCGCGATCGGGATCGAACGCCATCGTGCGCAGGCCATAGGGCTGGCGCAGCACGTCTGCCACGGTGCCATCGGACCGGATCACCTGTATGACCAGATCATGCAGATAAGGGTCGGCGGTGCCTTGCCACAGGTGCGGGTTGGCGATGGCAAGCCTTGCAGCGATCTCGGCGGTCCGGCCAGCGGCCAGCGTTGCGGGAACGACGGTGGCGGCCACTTCGCGGCCATCGCGGTCCAGCAGCACGGCCTTGACCGTGGCCTTGGCCGCCTTTGCCGTATCGTTGGTGACGCGCACCACCAGATCGACCTGCGCCTGATCCTTGCTCGCGCTCACCGTCGTTGCGCGCACGCCCGGCCCGCCGGCATCGGCCATGTCGATGTGCAGGGGGGCGGTCGGCACCAGCCGTACCGGCCGATACAGCCCGCCGTGGACGAAGAAATCGCCGCTCAGCGGCAGGACATCGGCGGTCGGGCCACCGGCCTTGGGCTGGGAATTGTCCACCCGAACCACCAGCACGTTGTCGCCCGAAGGCTTCATCGCCGCCGTCGCATCCAGCCGGAAGCGTGAAAAGCCGCCGCGATGTTCGCCAAGGTAGACGCCGTTCAGCCAGACCTTGGCGACGCGGCTTGCGGCGTCGAATTCCAGCCAGTGCCGGCTGCCTGGGCCTGATGCGCTGCCACTGGTCACCGGCGTTGCGAAGTGCGCGCGATACCAGCCCACGCCCTGCGCCTTGTTCACGCTGGCGGCGGTGTGTGTGCCGCCAAGATCGTGATGATAATAGCCCGCGCGGTTCCACGTATGCGGAACCGTTACCTGCTGCCACGAAGCATCGGCAAAATCAGGCGCCTCCGCACCGGTCACGTCACCTTCGGAAAACCGCCAGCCGCTGTCGAGCAGCAGGGCCGACCGCGCCTCGCCGCTTTGCACCGTTTCCTGCGCTGGCTGGGCCAATGCCACGGGGGCGCAGGCGCAAAGCAGGGCTGCGGGGAGGGCGGCATGGCGTGGCAGTGCGCGGAACATCGTCTCTCCGGGATGTCGGCCAGGTTTCCTGGCTATCGGTATGGACCAGACCTAGCGCGTTCACAGCTGACTGGCAAGACAGTTGCGTTTTATTGGTAATGCCAATAATGCGGCGCGGAGCCACCATCGCCAACGCTGCGCGATTGTGCCCGGGCCGTGCCGCCGTGCCGCCGTGCCGCAGGACCGTCTAGGGCAGCTGCGGGAGGGGCAGGCAGAGCGTGACTTTCAGGCCGCGGCCCTGTGGTCCTTCGGAAAGGATGACGCTGCCTCCGTGGAGGTGTGCCACGGCCTGTACCAGTGACAGGCCAAGCCCCGCGCCCCAGCCGCCGCGCGCCTCGCTCAGCCGGCCGAACCGGCTCAGCGCCTTTTCCCGCAGTTGCGCAGGAATGCCCGGACCCTGATCGCTGACCGACAGCGAGGCCATTCCCGCCTGTCTCTCCAGCGTCAGTTCGACCGGCCCCGCACCGTACTTGATCGTGTTGTCGATCAGGTTGCCGACGGCCTGGTTGAGCAACTGGCGATGGACCGGCATGACCAGCGATGGCGGTGCCACGATGGTCAGGCGGCGCTGCTCGTCCTCGATCGCCGGGGCATAGATCTCGCCGATGGCCTCGAGCATCTGCGACACGTCCGCATCGCGAAACCGGTCGCGGCCCAGCCCGCCCTCGGCGCGCGATATGCTCAGCGCGGTGTCGATGATCGACAGCACGCGGCCGGCTTCGGCGCGGGCCTGCTCCACGGCATCGCCGGCATCGGCGTTTCCGGACTGGGCAGCGGCACGGTCGAGCGCCGACGTCAGGCGGGTGAGCGGCGATTTCAGATCATGGGCAAGCAGATCGGTGGCGAACTTCAGTTCCGCATTGAGCGACGCCACGCGGTCGAGCGCTTCATTCACCTCACGACCGAGCACGGCAAAGGCATCGCCGGAGGCGTCCGGCGGCACGCGCCGCGATAGATCGCCGTTGCCGACACCGCCCAGGGTAACGATGGTGGCCTGCAGGCGCCCGCTGATCTGGCGGGCCGCCAGGAGCGCGGCCATCGCTGCCAGCACGATCGCCATCACCAGCGCGGCCAGGCTCGCCCGCTCGACGATGGCCAGAAACTGCTGCTCGGTCTCGATCACGGTGCCGGCGATCAGCATGCCGTTTCCGGCCAGCCGTCGCGGCGCTATCAGCGTTGTCTCGGGCTCGGCATGGCCGATCCGCAGCACGTCGACGGTCAACGGCGCATTGCCCGACTGCGGCGGGGGGAAGGGGCCGGCAATGTTGCCGGCCATGATCCGGCCACGGGCATCGACCAGCGCCAGCACCATGCCGTGCGACGGCCCCCGTGCCAGGCGCTCGACGATGGCCCGGCCCAGCGCCTGGTTCCGTGCCTCGGCCTTTCCTGTACGCGGCAGGACGGCCAGAAGATCGTCACGCAGCGTTTCAGCAACGTCGAGTGCTTCGGCCCGGCTCTGCTGGCGGATCACCGCGCCAAGCCCGAACAGCAGCGCCGCCGCCGACACGCTCTGCAACAGGAACACGAGGATCGCGAGGCGCAGCGTCGTTGACCGCAGCGGGATCAGGTCCCGGTCAAACAAACGGGCCATCAGCGTTCGGCACCGATCCTGTAGCCCGCCCCGCGCACCGTGTGCAGCAAGGGGTGTTCGTGGCCCTCGTCGATCTTCTTGCGTAGCCGGCTGATATGCACGTCGATCACGTTGGTGCCGGGGTCGAAATGATAGTCCCACACCCCTTCGAGCAGCATCGTGCGGGTGACAACCTGATCGACATGGCGCAACAGGAATTCGAGCAGGCGGAATTCGCGGGGTTGCAGGTCGATGGTCTGGCGCGCCCGGCGCACGCGGCGGGCCAGCAAGTCCATTTCCAGATCGGCGCACGTCAGCGTGGTCTGCTGGGCAGGCGCGCTCTGGCTGCGGCGGATCAACAGTCGGATGCGGGCAAGCAGTTCGGCAAAGGCAAAGGGCTTGGCCAGATAGTCGTCCGATCCCTGGGTCAGCCCGGCGATGCGATCCTCTGCCGTGCCCAGCGCGGACAGCACCATCACCGGCGTCTGCACGCCGGCACCGCGTAGCGCTGCCAGCACGGCCATGCCGTCAAGCCCCGGCAGCATGCGGTCGAGCACGATGCACTGGTATTGCGTGTCGGTTCCCAGGAACAGGCCGTCCCGGCCATTGGTGGCGCGGTCCACCACGAAACCCTCTTCCTGAAGGCCGCTGGCGATGAAATCTGCGGTGGACGGGTCGTCCTCGACCAACAGGATCCTGATGCTCATCCCGCAACTATGACACCGCCGCCCGCCGCCGACGAGAGTGCGCGCGCAACATTGCCGATTTTTCATGATCCAGACAGCCCGGTGCAAGCGCGCCGGGCCTAGGCCAGGCTCCTGTCCAAGGGTGAAGGAGACCGCAGGTCATGGGACGCATCGTTGCCGCAGGCCTTGCCATTGCGCTGCTGGCTGCCCCTGCCGGCGCTTTTCCCGCATCTTCCGGCCCCACATCTTCCGGCCCCACATCTTCCGGCGATCCGGTGGTGGGGCTGTGGATCAACCCGCACCGGTCGGTTGCGGTGCGGAACCAGTCCTGCGGCAACAGCCTGTGTGGCCGGATCGTCTGGGCCAGCAGCGATGCCCAGGCGGATGCGCGCGACAGCGGCGTCAGCAATCTGATCGGCATCGATCTGCTGCGCGACTACCGCCCGAAAGGCGCGCGGGCGTGGCAGGGCACGGTGCTGGTGCCCGACATGGGCCACCGCTTCAGCTCGGAAATCGACGTGCTGGACCCCGACCACATCCGCATCAGCGGCTGCATCCTGCACGGACTGCTGTGCAAGTTGCAGGTGTGGATGCGTATCGGCGAACTGCCGAAATGAGGGTCTCCGAACGCCAGCGTCGCGTGGCGACAATCGCGATCGTCGTTGCGCTCAGCGTGGTCAGCTTCCTCGCGCTCGACCGGCTGACGAGCGAGGTGCGCTATGCTCAGGTGCGCACGGCGCTGCACGCGCTGCCGGGGTGGCGGCTCGGCATGGCGCTGGGCTTTACGGGCTTGAGCTATCTGGCGCTGACGTTCTACGATCACATCGCGCTGCGGGTGATCGGTCGGCCCTTGCCGTGGCGCACCGCGGCGCTGGCCTCGTTTTCCAGCTACACGCTCAGTCACAACCTCGGCTTCGGCCTGCTCACCGGCAGTTCGGCGCGGTATCGCATCTATGTCGCCGCCGGGCTGGACGGGCCTGACGTGGTGCGCGTGGTGGCGCTGGCGGGAGCCACGTTCTGGGCGGGCGTGGGGCTCGTCGGCGCGCTGGCGATGGTCCTCGGCCATGGCGCACTGCACCTTGGCGCGATCACGCTGGGCGGGGCGACCCTGCAGGCCATCGGCATCGTCACGCTTGTCGCAATCGGCGCGATTGTCGCACTCGTCGTTGCGCGCAGGCAGCCGCTTGCCGTTCTGGGCACCACGCTGCCACTGCCCGCCGCCCGCGCCATCGCCATCAAGGACAAGCACACCTTCAAGGCGGAGTTCGACGACGAGGCCAAGAAGGCCATGTTCCGCCACATGCACGAGAAGGTGGCGTAGCCACCGCGCG
>JAPLPG010000303.1 GCA_026400375.1 Novosphingobium sp.
CAGCAGATGATCGAACGGCAAGGAGCAGAAATCCTGCCCGGTCTGCGGCCCGCCCAGAATCACCGCAACCTCGTCCGCGCTGAAGAACCTGGGGAAAATCTCGCCCATCAGGTCCGACGTGCGCTCGGTAAATTCGCTCGGCTTGAGCATGGCGCGGTTGCCAGCGGCAAAGGCCTGCGCCAGCGGCCCCATCGTCAGGCCGACAGGAAAGTTCCACGGCGCCACCACCCCGATCACGCCCTTGGGCTCATAACGGACCTCGGCCCTCGCCCCCAGCAGGTTCAGCGGAAAGTTCACGTGCCGCTTTTCCGGCTTGCTCCATGCCTTCATCCGCTTCTGCGAATAGCGCACCAGGCTCAAGGCCGGCATGATGTCGGTCAGCATCGACTGTTCATGGCTGCGGTGGCCGAAATCCGCGCTCATCGCGCGGGCGAACGCTTCGCCATGGTCCAGCAGTATCCGCGCACAACGCTCCAGCCGGTCATGGCGCACCGAAAGCGGTTCGGGCCGTGCCGCCGTGAACGCCTCACGCAGGGCGGTCAGCGTCCTCATCATTTCGTCGCGCGCAGTGTCCTTGAACATGTCCAACCCCCGGCAGGCCCTTTCCGGACCGATTCGACTTATCCCAGCCCCTGCAGCAGGAAGATCGGCCATGCCGTAGCGGCAAGACAGGTTCCCAGCGGCAGCGCCGTCTCGCTGTCGATCTTACGCTTGCTGACAAGCATGACAATAGCCGCCGCGATGCCGACGATGCTTGCTCCAAGCATCACTTCGACCACGCCCAGCGGCCCTACCCACAGACCGATGGCACCCAGCAGCGGCGGATCGCCTGCCCCCATGCCTTCACGCCCTCGTGCTTTCAGATAGACTCGCGAAATCAGCCAGAGCATCCCGAAGCCAAGCCCCGCCCCCCCCATCGCCGTAAACAGGCCTGCCGTCTCGTGCGCGAACCACGCCCTTGCCAGCACCACCAGCGCGCCTGTTGCCGCCAGCCAGACCGTCAGGCCGCGCGGCAACCACAGGTGCTTCAGGTCGAGCAGCGCCAGCAGCAGCAATTGCCACCCCAGCACCATCGCGGCCAGCACCAGCCCGCCCTGCGCAAACAGAACCGCACCAGCGCCAACCATCGCCCCACCGATTTCACACGCCAGTTGTCCGGCTCCGATGCTTGCCCCGCAAGCGCGGCATTTTCCCTTTTGCATCAGCCACGAAAGCAACGGAATCAGTTCGATAAAGATCAGCGCCTTGCCGCAACCATCGCAGGCCGACCGTCCAGTAACAACCGACTGCGCTTTTGGCATGCGCGCCAGCGCCGCGCCCAGAAAGCTGCCGATTATGGCGCCCAAGACTGCGGCGGCCACCACCAGCCAGGGCGTCACGGCGGGGTTCAGGGCTGGCATCAGGAAATTAGCGTCAATCACTGTTCAGACCAATGCCCCGTTTGCGTTCGCTGCACTGCAACACTATGTAGCTATGGAGAACCAGAAGTGCGCGACAGCGCCACCAGAAATCTATCGCCACACCCAAACCAAGAGGCCGTCAAGCCATGCCACAATTCTCGTCCGCAGATCCTGTCGTCATCCTGTCCTATGCCCGCACGCCGATGGGCGCAATGCAGGGCTCGCTGGCCGATGTGGCCGCAACCGATCTCGGCGCTGCTGCGGTCAAGGCTGCGGTTGAGCGCGCGGGCGTCGCGGCTGACAGCATCGATCGCATCTATATGGGCTGCGTACTTCCCGCCGGGCTCGGCCAGGCCCCGGCCCGTCAGGCCGCGATCAAGGCGGGCTTGCCCAAATCGGTGCAGGCCACCACGGTCAACAAGGTCTGCGGTTCGGGCATGCAGACGATCATCATGGGCGCAGAAGCACTGGCTTCGGGCAGCGTCGACGTGATCGTGGCAGGCGGCATGGAATCGATGACCAACGCCCCCTACCTGCTCAAGAAGCACCGTTCGGGCGCGCGCGTCGGCCATGATACGGCCTATGACCACATGTTCCTCGATGGCTTGGAAGATGCCTACGAAGCCGGTCGCGCGATGGGCACCTTTGCGCAGGACACCGCCGACGCCTATCAGCTGACGCGCGAACAGCAGGATACCTACACCGTCGAATCGCTGCGCCGCGCTCAGGCTGCGGTCGCCGATGGCACGTTCAAGGACGAAATCGCACCGGTTACGGTCAAGACCCGCGCTGGCGAAGTGGTAGTCGATACCGACGAAGCGCCCGGCAAGGGCCGTCCGGACAAGATCCCTTCGTTGAAGCCGGCCTTTGCCAAGGACGGCACGATCACCGCTGCCACTTCCTCGTCGATCTCCGATGGCGCGGCTGCCGTCGTGCTTGTGCGTGAAAGTCTGGCCAAGGCTTCGGGCCTGACGCCGGTAGCCCGGATCGTGGCGCTTTCTGCCCATGCCCAGGAACCGAAGGATTTCACCACCGCCCCGGTCGGTGCGATCAACAAGGTCCTGGAGAAGGCGGGCTGGTCCATCGCCGATGTCGATCTGTTCGAAATCAACGAAGCCTTTGCCTGCGTTGCGATGTTCGCGATGCACGACCTCGGCATCCCGCACGAAAAGATCAACGTGAACGGCGGCGCCACTGCGCTCGGCCACCCCATCGGCGCCTCGGGCACCCGCATCGTCACCACGCTGCTGGCGGCGATGAAGAAGCGCGGCAAGACCAAGGGCGTCGCCAGCCTGTGCATCGGCGGCGGCGAAGCTACGGCACTGGCTGTAGAACTGATCTGATACTGATAGCCCCGGTCTGCATCAGGCCGGGGCTTTCGTTTACGGGTTGCCGCCGCCCCACACGCTGCTGGCTTTGACGAAACCCTTGCGGCCGTCCACATCGAAGGCGCACCAGCCTTCGTCGCATTTGTCCAGCTTGCCCATCACGCCGGGTGCCACGCGCCACAGGATGCGCCCGCTGCCGTCCTTGTTCTCGCGCAGGCCGGCGATGCCGCCCTTGACGATCCCGGCCCGCGTGCGCGTCAGGAACTGCGACAGGATCCAGCCCCGCGCGCCGTCCGGATCCTCGACCAGACGCCAGCTGCCCATCAGCCGCAGTACTTTCAGCGGCACGCCCTTGCGCGTGTAGGTCCAGCTGATGCGGTATTCGCGCCCCGGCCCAACGCGCATGTTGGCGGTGTCCTTTGCGGTGGACACCCAATAAGGCACGCCCTCATCCGCGCTCTGCCCCAATGCCGGAACAGGAGCGGCCATCACGGCCAGGACAAATGCAATACGCTTGAACATGCCCCACCCGTCGCAAAACGCCTCGTGCTTGACCGCCCGCCCCTGCCCGGCCTAGCGTCCGCGCCATGCCAAGTTCTGCCGACTATCGCTCCGTCCGCCGCGTCGAAGGCCTGCCCCGCGTCGTCGTCACGCGCCGCCTGCTGCCCGAAACCGAGGCCCGCATGGCGCAGCTGTTCGACACCACCTTCAACGCCGACGACCGCCCCCTGACGCGCGACGAACTGGTGGCCGCCATGCAGACCGCGCACGTCCTCGTCCCCACCGTGACCGACCGGATCGACGCCGCGCTGATCGCCCAGGCCGGCCCGCAGCTAGGCCTCATCGCCAGCTTCGGCGCGGGCATCGACCATATCGACCTGGCCGCCGCCCGCGCGCGCAAGATCATCGTCACCAATACCCCCGGCGTCTTCACCGACGATACCGCCGACATGGCCATCGCCCTGATCATCTCGGTCAGCCGCCGCCTCAACCACGGCGGCCGCACCTTGCGCGCCGGCCAGTGGGAGGGCTGGGCCCCCTCCACCATGCTCGGCCACCGCCTTGCCGGAAAGACGCTGGGCATCGTCGGCATGGGCCGCATCGGCCAGGCCGTGGCATTCCGCGCCCGCGCCTTCGGCCTCAACATCGCCTACCACAACCGCCACCGCCTGCCCGAAGCGATCGAGACGATGTTCGGCGCGCGCCATGTCGAAAGCCTCGACGAGCTGGTGGCCGAGGCTGACATCCTCACCCTCCACTGCCCCGCC
>JAPLPG010000304.1 GCA_026400375.1 Novosphingobium sp.
GCCGATGACCGAGAGCATCGCGCTCCGGTCGGCGTCGGTGAGGGGGAGATACCGCATCGGATCAAAGCTCCGCCACGAAGGCCTGATAGGAGGCCTCGTCCATCAGGCCAGCGAGTTCGGCGGTGTCCGACAGAGTCATCTTCCACAGCCAGCCTTCGCCTTCGGGATCGGTGTTAACCAGTTCGGGCTGCTCTTCGAGCGCGGCATTGGCGACGGTCACCGTGCCCGAAACCGGAGCATAGACATCGGACGCAGCCTTGACGCTGTCGACCACCGATGCGCTGTCGCCCATGCTGACTTCGCTGCCTGCGCCGGGCACTTCGACAAAGGTGATGTCACCCAACTGGCTCTGCGCGTAGTCGGTGATGCCGACAGTGGCTTCGCTGCCTTCGACCGCGATCCATTCGTGGTCCTTGGTGAAATAGCGGGTCATCAAGCGGCTCCTTTGCGGTGGTAGCGATGGGGGACAAAAGGCAGGGGCACGACGGCGGCGGCCAACCTGCGGCCGCGCACGTCGATGGTGAGCGGGGTTCCGGCCGCAGCGCAGCTGGCGGCAACGTAGGCCATGGCGATGGGCCGTTCGAGGCTGGGCGAAAAACCGCCCGAGGTGATCGCGCCGACGTCGCTGTCGCCGGACAGCACCCTTGCCCCCTCGCGCGCGGCCATGCGACCTTCTAGGGCAAGGCCGACGCGCCGCGTCGGGGCGCCTTGGGCAATCAGCGGGAGGACGATTTCGGCGCCGGGAAAGCCGCCTTCGCTGCGGCGGCGCTTGTTGATGCCGAACAGCAGATCGGCGCTGACCGGATCGACCGCCTCGGTCATGTCATGGCCGTGGAGCGGCAGCCCCGCCTCAAGCCGCAGACTATCCCGCGCGCCAAGGCCAATCGGCTTTACCTGCGGCTGCGCGCAGATGAGGTCGGCAAGGTCTGCGGCGTTCTCAGCAGGAACGGCGATTTCGAAGCCGTCTTCGCCAGTATAGCCCGAACGGCTGATCCAGGCGTCCACGCCGCCGAGCTTGAACTGGCCACCGCGCATGAAGGTGAGCGCCGAAAGCGGATAGTCACCCGTCACCAGCGGTTCGAGCGCGGCGAAGGCCTCGGGGCCTTGCAGCGCGAACAGGGCATTGTCCTCAAGATGGTTGAGCGTGATCGCATCGGGCAAGCGTTCGCGCAGCGTGGCGATATCGTCCCACTTGGTTGCGCCGTTGACGACGAGATAGAAGCCCCTGCCCCAGCGCGTGACCATCAGGTCATCGAGGATGCCGCCTTCATCATTCAGCAGCAGCGAATAGCGCACGCCGCCCACGGGAAGCGTCGAAAGGTCGATGGGAAGGACCGCTTCCAGCGCTGCCTCGGCGCCCTCGCCCGAGACATAGACCTGGCCCATGTGCGACACATCGAAGAACCCGGCGGACTGGCGCGTCCACAGGTGTTCGGCAATGATGCCTTCGAACTGAACGGGCATCCAGTAGCCGGCAAAATCGACCATGCGACCACCGCGCGTGCGGTGCCATTGATTGAGCGGCAGGGGGAGTGGCCCCGTCGGCACATCGGGATCAAAATCCAGATCGGGGCCAGAATTATCGTATGTGTCGCTCACAAATATCGTTCCCGTACAGTTCAGACGCCATTCGGCGCCCCCTCTGTCACGGAAACCTGAGAGCTTTCCCCCGCCCGCCTCTCCTGACGGGTTTGAATGGGGTTACCCCTTCGGCGGCCCTTCCCTTTTCAGGAAGCAGCTCTTTCCAGAGTGTCGCTGTCGACCCACGCGGTCCATTTGCCTGAGAGATTCCGGGGCGGTTGCTCCTTCGGCGTCTCTCGATCCTGAACGAATCGAGAAAACTCTCCCGCGCGATCAGCGACGCTTATACATCGCTGCAGTGCAGCGTGAAGTCAACACGAGCGCCCCGGCCTTGTCCAGATTCGCGATGATCTGACCTGTACGCACGATCCCGGTCACCCTGGGCTTGTCGAAGTGTGTCTGGCGCGGCGGGCATCAGATCCGGGATTGATCAGCGCGCAGAATGCGGCGGAATTCATCATGGTGATGGACAAAACGCCCGCGCGTCTTGGCGCCCGCCAGCCCCAGGATCACGCGCGCCAGATCAGTGTCCCTCACCGAGCGATACTGGCGAAAGCGGCCCTGCAGGAACAGGTCGACAAGCGGACCGAGGATCATGCCGATGCGTTCTGCCGGACGGGCCGGACCTTCCCGCTGGCCGCGCAGCAACCCCGGGCGCAACAGATCGAGCCGGTCGAAATGCAGCTTGGCCAGCTTGTCCTCGACCTCGCCCTTGACCGACAGGTAGAAGGTCTTCGACCCCAGTTCCGCGCCGACCGAGGAGACGACGATCAGCTGCCGCGCGCCGGCGGCCTTTGCTGCTGCGGCGCAATCCAGCACGAGATCATGATCGACCGCGCGGAACGCAGCCTTGTCTCCGCCCACCGCCTTGATCGTGGTGCCAAGCGCAATCACCACGGTATCGGGACGACCGGCCGCAATCGCATCGGGCCAGTGGGTGGTATCGGACAGCAACATCTCCATGCGCGCGCCCTTGGGTAGCGGCACTTCGCGACGGGCAACGGCAACGAGGTGGATTCCGGCGCGATCGACCGCCTGCGTCATGACAGCGCGACCGATCAGGCCGGTGGCCCCGACGAGGACGACGTGGACGAGTTCAGACATGGTACGGGTCACACATTGCTGAGGCCTTCGGGAGTGCGGCCGAACAACCGGGCGTAGCTGTCGATCGCATAGCGGTCGGTCATGCCGGAGATGAAGTCGGCGATGTGGCGGGTTCGCTCCGGCTCCTGCGCGGGCAAGGTCAGGCGCCAGCTTTCCGGCAATTGCGACGGGTCGTGCGCAAAGGCGGCAAACAGCGCCGCGATCACTTCGCGCGCGCGATCGGCCGTCTCGCGCTGTTCCTCGTGCAGGTAGAGCCGCTGGTACATGAACTGCTTGAGCGCACGTTCTTCCTCGCCCATCGCGGGCGTGAACGTGGCCAGCGGACGGGCCGCGGCACGAACGTCCTCGACGCTGGCGACCCCGCTTTGCGCGATATTGGCCTGCGCCGTGGCGATCACGTCATTCACCATGCGTCCGATCTGGCCGCGCACCAGTTCGCGCAGCAGCCGGTCCTGCGGCGCTGAGGGAAAGCGGCGTTCGATGGCGCGCCACTGGTCGGCGACCGAGGGCAGTTCCAGCAACTGGTCGAGGCACAGGAACCCGGCGCGCAGGCCATCGTCGATGTCATGGTTGTCATAGGCGATGTCATCGGAAATTGCCGCCACCTGCGCTTCGAGCGAGGCGAAGGTGCCAAGGTCGAGCGGAAACGCGGCGTCGAGCTGCTGCAAGGCCCAGGTCGGTTGCAGCATCGGGCCGTTGTGCTTGGCCAGGCCTTCAAGCGTCTCCCATGTCAGGTTCAGGCCTTCGTGGCCGCAGTAGGGGCTTTCCAGACGCATCAGCACGCGCAGCGTGTTGGCGTTGTGATCGAAGCCACCGGCATCGGCCATGGCGGCTTCGAGCGCATCCTCACCGGCATGGCCGAAAGGCGGGTGGCCGATATCGTGGGCGAGGCACAGCGCCTCGGTCAGGTCTTCGTCGAGGCCCAGCGCGCGCGCAATGACCCGGCCGATCTGGGCCACTTCGAGGCTGTGCGTCAGGCGGACGCGGTAGTGATCCCCATCGGGCGCGATGAACACCTGCGTCTTGTGGCGCAACCGGCGGAAGGCGATCGAGTGGATGATCCGGTCCCGGTCGCGCTGAAACGCGCTACGCGGCCCGCGTGAGGCCTGGTCGTCTGTCAGGAACTCCCGCCCGCGCGATGCGGCAGGATTGCTGGCGTAAGGGGCACGGCCCTCGGTCATGGCTGGCTCAGCCCAGGATCCAGTCGACAGCGGCCTGCGCGTGAATGCGCGTGCCATCGTAGATCGGCAGGACGTTGGCATCGACATCGATGACCATGTCCAGCTCGGTACAGGCAAGCACCACGGCCTGTGCGCCCCGCTGTTCCATGTTGGTAAGCATGGTCTTGAACGCGCGCTCGGCCGATCGGGTGGCCTTGCCCTGCATCAGTTCGTCATAGATGATCGCGTCGGTCGCATCGACTTCCTCGACCATGGGCGGCAGC
>JAPLPG010000056.1 GCA_026400375.1 Novosphingobium sp.
GAAGCCTATGACAGGCATTTGCCCGGTGCAAGCACTTATCGGACGCAATGCTTTGGCCTTGCATGCCAATGCTTGACTTGCGAGGCACCGAGCACATTCGGGCCGCTGTCTCGGCATAACCGCTATAGAAAAAATAAACTCCAATATTTCTGGTACTTATGACTTATTCAGAAAACTAATGCCGGAAATTGCGAAGGGTCTGGAGCCTGTCACCGTTGTACCTGTCGAGGCGCAATAAGGTGATCAGCAACAATGACAAACGCCAGTGAATTCAACGATATGCCATCGGATCAAGACCCTGGCGAAGGACTTCTCGCCGATTTCGAACAGATTGAGCGGTTGCGCGTCGGGCGCAGGCGGGCCTTGGCACTGTTCGGTTCGGCGGGCGGCACCGCGCTGCTGTTCGGTTGCGGCGGAAGTGACGGGTCCGGCGGCACGTCAAGTGTCGTCACGGTAACGACCGCATCGGCAAGCGCCACTGCGACAGCCACCGCGACCGCAACGGCCAGCGCAAGCGCCACGGCCGGGACCTGCACAGCACCATCGAGCGAGACCAATGGCCCCTACCCCGCCGATGGCACCAACACGTCTACGGGATTGACCTCGAATGCGCTGATCGCCTCAGGCGTCGTGCGCAGCGATATCCGCTCCAGCTTCGTGGGCTCATCCACCGCAGTGGCGGCAGGGGTGCAGGTTACCTTCACGATCACGCTGGTCGACGTCAACAACGGGTGCACGCCGCTGGCCGGCTATGCCGTCTACATCTGGCACTGCGACAAGGAGGGGCGCTACTCGCTTTACGACCTGCCCAACGAAAGCTACCTGCGTGGGGTTCAGGTCTCCGACAGTCGCGGCCAGATCACCTTCACGACGATCGTGCCGGGCTGCTACAATGGCCGATATCCTCACATCCACTTCGAGGTATTCACAAGCCTTGCGAACGCCACGCGGGGAAGCTTTGCCCGGCTGATCTCGCAATTTGCCATTCCGGTAGCAGTCTGCACAGCGGTCTATGCAACTGCCGATTACGCAACCAGCCTGCGCAATTATGGCAACGGCAACAACTCGACCGCAACGGACAACGTGTTCAGTGATGCCACGGCGGCGCAACTTTCGGTGATGACGCCGACCTTCACCGGCTCGCCCACGGCCGGATATACGGCATCAACGACGATCGGCATCGCCACCTGAGCAAGACTTCCGGCTCGGTCCCTTTGCAGCGGATCTCAGCCAGGAGGGCATCATCCCGCCAGATGGTCTCGCACGCTTATGCATTGAACCACGGCAACCGTTCTGATTAAGTCAAGGCATGGCGGGCCTGAACTACAACCACTTGCGCTACTTCTGGGAAGTTGCCCGCGATGGCAACCTCACCCGCACCGCCAACCGGCTGAACGTTTCGCAATCGGCGCTGTCGGTGCAGATCCGCAAGCTGGAGGACCGGCTCGGCCACGCGATGTTCGACCGGCGCGGCAAGGCTCTGCACCTTACCGAAGCGGGCCGGATTGCGCTCGACCATGCCAATGCCATCTTCGCCACCGGCGACGATCTGTTGAGCACGCTCGGTGAAACCGGCCTCGCGCGTGAAACGCTGCGCGTGGGTGCGCAGGCCACGCTGTCGCGCAATTTCCAGATCAGTTTCCTCAAGCCGGTGCTCGGCCGCGACGATGTCGAACTTACCCTGCGTTCGGGCAGCGAGGCCGAACTGCTCGATGCGCTGCACACCCTGCATCTCGATGTCGTGCTCTCCACCCAGCCGCCGCCGGCAGACGACCTTGCGCCCTTCGTGGTCCACCGCATTGCCGAACAACCGGTCAGCCTGATCGGGCACAAGCGCTTTGCCATGGGCGAAGGCTCGATGGCCACCAAGCTGGCCTCCACCCCGATCGTCCTGCCCGCGCGCGGCACACTGGTGCGGGCCGCCTTCGACAGCCTGATGGCGCGGCTCGATCTGCGCCCGAACATCGTGGCGGAGGTCGACGACATGGCCATGATGCGCCTTCTCGCGCGGGAAGGCATCGGGCTGGCCGTGCTGGCACCGATCGTGGTGGCCGATGAACTGGCGGCGGGCCTGTTCGTCGAGGCCGCCGAACTGCCGGGCATCGTCGAGACATTCTACGCGATCACCATGCAACGGCGCTTCC
>JAPLPG010000168.1 GCA_026400375.1 Novosphingobium sp.
CGGCGAGCGCCTTTTGATCGTTGCCGATACCTGGCCTGGCTTCTGCGTCGCCTTCTTCGGCGCCCAGTACGCCGGCGTGCTGCCCGTGCCGGTGTCGGTCCCGGTCGGTCTCGGCGCCAAGGGCGGAAATCATGATGAGCCCTACGTCGTCCCGCTCTCTCAGCGCTTGCGCTAGTGAAAGCCCGGATTCGCCAGAGAGCATGACATCCAGCAGAACAATCCCGACATTGTTTTCGAGAAGCGCGCGGTGCATCGAAACACCGTCCTGTGCTTCCAGTACCTCGTAGCCCTCTCCGGATAGAAAGTCGCGAATGGCCGACCGGACGGACGGCTCGTCATCGACAATCAGTATACGAGGAAGGGGCGACGACATCGTGGAAGTCATCCTGACACCGATAGCCGATGATCACGGGCGCTTGAAACCGGTTCTGCCATCCTCGCCAGCGGCAGCGCTACGCGGGCACGAAAGCCGTCAGTCAGGTTCTCCAAGGTAATTGTGCCGCCATGCGCGCGAGCCGCTGTTTGTGCGATGGCAAGGCCAAGCCCAATCCCTCCAGTGCTGCGGTTACGCGATCGTTCGCCGCGAAAGAACGGATCGAAGGCCTGCGGCAGGTCTGCCTCCGGCATGCCGGGGCCGTTGTCGATAACGTCAACGATGGCCTGATCGTTTTCGCGCCGCCAATTCAGCGTAACATTGCCACCGTACTTGAGCCCGTTCTCCACCAAGTTTCTGAACAGTCGTTCCAACCGGACCAGATCGCCACAGACCGTCACCCCATCACGGCCTTGGAAGGCGACTGCTGCGCCACGATCACAATAAGTGTCCGTGATGGTCTGAAGCAGCGAAGCAAGATCGAGCGGTTCAACTTTCACGGTTCCACCTTCGCCGTCGACGTAATCAAGCGTCGAACTGATCAACCGCTCCATGTGCTGTATTTCCGCTTCTGCGGCTGCGCGGGCCTCGCCGTCCATTGTTGCGATCCGGAACTGCAAGTTCGACAATGGCGTTCGAAGATCATGGGCAATAGCGCCCACAAGTGCAGTTCGTTCCTTTATGGAATGCGCCACACGACGCTGCATGGCGTTCAGCGCCATCGCAGCCTGCCGGATCTCGGTAGGGCCAACCTCGGGAACCGGCACATTTTCATTACCGTCTTCGATCTGGTCGGCGGCAGCGGCAAAAGCGCGAACAGGCCGGCTTAACCGGAAGCTGAACGCCATCGCCAGCGGAAGGACGATCAGGATAGCGGTGACGAGAACGGTGTAGCGCATGAACTGAACGAGTTCGCCCAGCGTCCTGCGCGCTTGGCGCGTGTACACCTTCCACATGCCATCGGCCTGTTTGATGTAGAGGGTGAACCCGCCGTTTATCGCAAGATTCGCTTTTGCTTCAGCGCGATATAAGCTGGCCTCCTCAGTCAGCCGTTGGGCGCGGATTTCATCGGACGCCAGGCGGATACGCACATTTTCAGGTGCCATATCCAGACGCCGCGCAAGCAGTTCACCCAGCACAGGTTCGACGCCACGGGCACGGGGTGGGACATCGGCCGAGAGAGCTACTGTTATGTTTACAGGCGGTGCGGCCAGTTTAAGCCCGCGGACGATGCGCGACATTTCGTAAACCGTAACCGGACGCCTGGCCGGTTCGTTGAAAAGGCTGAGGATCGTGATGCTGGACAGGGTCAAAGCTGCGATCGTGCCTAAAGCGACGATGATCATGTGCGCCTGGATCGAATTGAGCCAACCGCCCTGATTAACCGCCCTCCGCTTGTGAGGACGCAAGACTTGCGGCCGGGCATGCCTACCCATGGCTCTCTCCCTGTTCTACGCCGCCGGGCGAGCCCGATGGGCGTTTCGACCAATCATCAGGCGGCGCATTATCCCGACGACTTCATGGTCCGAGCCAAATCTACTGTGTGCAGGCTGTGTTCAGACTGGCGCGCCATTCCATATCCACCACGCTGCTGAAAATGCGACGATGACGGACAACGCAAATGCCCAAAGCTTGCCTCGCTGAAGGGGGGCCGCCGCGGGTTCGGGCGCGTGAGCTCGCCCCGTTATCATGGGTCCGATCAAATTGCGGCGGCGAACCACCAGATAAAATAGGATTGTGAGCACATGCAGCGCGATCAGACCAAGCACAGCGTTGAAGCTTATCTCGTGGATGCGCGCGGCCGTTCGCCCCTGATCGAATTCAACCAGATACGAAAGCGGGCCAGATTCGATCCCGTCGACATCTACGGCCAGAAGGCCTGTGCCGACCTGCAAGGCCAGGACTGCCAGCATGGCAACCACGCTCCACCCACCAAGCGGATTGTGTCCGGGGAGCGGGGACGTCTTTCCACGGACGTAGTTTGCGATGCTCGCGGGCCCACGCAGGAAGCTGGCAAAACGCGCAGTGCTACTGCCGACGACGCCCCACATCAGGCGAAAAACCAGCAAAGCGAGAATCCCGATACCGGAAATCAGATGCCAATCGAGTCGCCCGCTTTCCGCGCTCCACCAGGAAAATGCGATTAGCCCAACGAGCAGCCAATGAAATATTCGAATTGGAACATCCCACACGGCGATGGGGGTAGTAGATTTCATATCGCTTCCTCGGTCTGAATCGCCCTGCTTTTCTGGACGCCTTCCGCATCGTCGCCTCTATTCGAAAAACAAGGTCTAAGCGTCCAGAAACACAGTCTTAATGCATGGCGGAAACCAAGGTCCGCCGATTTCATGCCGCGCTGTCCACGGCTCGATCTGCAATCCGACTGGACACGCATGTGTAGCAGCACCTAGCGGACCACGTGAGCATCATTGCAACAATCATGAACACAGCTACCGGCCATCCCATCCAGAAGCTGAAGTTTGAACCGATGCCTGTCAACGGCACTGTAAAAATCCCCAGAAGCGTGGAGTGGGCGTCATCATCGAACGCGCCGCCTTCGTACTTCTCGATCCAGACGCGGATCAGTTGACGGAAATATCGTGACGCTTGGCAACACCATGCAGCGTCTCGCCGCCAAGGTACTCCTCGACGACTTGTCGCTTGAACGCCAAACTGTGTGATCGATGTCCAGGCACAGGCTCTTCTCCAAGAGCCCGACCCCACGGTCAATTCATCCTTCTCGGCCTGTCCGGCCCCAGGGGCCCATTCCAATCCCGGGTCAATTCTCGGCGCTACTCAACGTGTAAGGTCTCGAAGCTACGTACCGCTTCTGACGGTAGCCACCCGTCGCCTTTCCCAACAACGCTCCATGAGTTGTTGGGAAAGGCGATCACGTCCTTGAGAAACGAGCTGTGAAACTTGCGCGGGTAGTGCTAGGCTGCTGCGCAAATGGCTGATCCGCTGAACTTGTGAGGAATGCTGGAACCCGCATTGGCCCCACGTTCCAACGGTTTTGCGGTTTTTTCCGGCATTGAAGCAACTCCCGAATGCGCGGCATTTGTCCGTTTCCGTAAGGCGCTGTTCGCTCACGGGCTGGACCTGTTGCGGCTCGAACGAGTGACTGCGCAGCGCAGGACAATGCGATGACCGTCAAGACCGGCGCACCGGTGGACGCCGCGCTCATTGCCTCAGCCAACAGGATGGTGATGCACGCTGGGTAAAAATGCAAGCGGAAGCCTGCGATCCATTGCTCGAAGGCCCGCGTCGGCGCCACGGCCGATACGGCTTTGGTCGAAAAAAATTGCCGTCACATACGTTAAAATTGACGATGGCAGGGTTAGCCGCGATTCGCAGCCCAACAGCCCCGGCGAGTTATTCGCCGACAAGGCCTATCCCGGCAGCCAGTTTGGCAACGCCGTTCGAAACCTCCAAAGTCTGCAGCAGATAATCGGCGGTATCTGAGCGGCTTTCATGTCATGCCAGGTGGATGCCATGGCGCTACAAGCCCACGCGCCAACACAAATGAAACTCTGTCTATAGCGGGTTCCCAAGCTAGGCTCAGCAACGACCTTTTCGACACGAATCTTGCGGGGGTACATTGCGCGCCCCCGCAAGATCAACTGCTCGCGTCAAAATCGTAGTACTGTTTCATGTTTGGTATCGAAACAGTTGCTGCCGAGTATCCTCTAACAACCAGCCATCAGAACTTGAAGCCCAGGCGCACACCGTATGTCGACGGATCGCTCGGGGTTATGGACAGGATCCCACTGCCAACAGCAGCCGCGGTAATCACGACATTGTCTTCAACGTTCTGCCAGTATGCCTGAACGTAGTAGCGGTTTTCAGGTGCAGTGTACCGCAGCGACAGGTCGGTGCGGGTGAACGAGGGCTGCGTGAACTGCCGACCCAGTGCCTGCGCGGTGAGCACATAAGATGAACTCAGACGGGTGCGAACCGACGCCTCCAGGTTGCCTCCGTTATCAAGCGGCAGCGAATAGGCATAAGCTGCCGTGGCAACGTACTTCGGCGCGCGATCCAGCGGACGCCCCCTGAAATTGGGAGCATTGCCAACGCCAAGCGGGAGGTAGGAGTCGTAGCGCGCGTCAAGATAGGTGAAGCCAAGATCGATCCGGTTGCGCTGGGAGGGCGACAGGGTCGCTTCCAGCTCAACGCCGTCGACCTTCGCCTTTGCCGCATTTGTCGTCACTTGGCGCGGCGCTCCGCCGATATCGACCACTGCGCTGACTTGCAGATTGTTGTAGTCGTAATGGAACGCGCTGGCGTTGAGGCGCAGGGCATTGTCTGCGGTGCGCGTCTTCAGACCGACTTCATATGCGACAAGGGTTTCAGGTTCATAGAACAGCGCTGCCGGGTTCTGCGGATTGGCGCAGTTCGGCGTGCCTGCCGAGCAACCGCCGTTGAAGCCGCCAGCCTTGTAGCCGCTCGACACGACGCCATAAAGCAACGTGCGGGAGTTGAGGTCGGCATCCAGGCCAAAGCGCCATGTCACCTTGTCCGATACAACGCGCGCGTTGTTGGGCGAGCTCACATCCGTCAGGGGGTTGAAGATGTCAGTCTTCTGCTGGTTGATGCGGCCGACGCGGGACTTGTCATCGCGCGAGTAGCGGACGCCGGCTGTTGCGCGGACCATATCGGTCAACTTGTAAGTACTTTGCGCGAAGGCCCCCACGGTCTCCGACTTGGTTGGCCCCTGCAGAAAGCCGTAGAATGGGAATGCGGGCAGCAGGTTGCGCAGGATCAGCGCGAATGCATCGGGATCCAC
>JAPLPG010000202.1 GCA_026400375.1 Novosphingobium sp.
GGCGGAACCTTCGTTCTGAGATCGACACGAAGCGTCTGACTGTGCGGACTGTCCGGAACGGCAGCTTGCAGTTCGTGAAACCGGAATAGCG
Organism: Novosphingobium sp.; assembly: GCA_026400375.1. GTDB lineage: Bacteria > Pseudomonadota > Alphaproteobacteria > Sphingomonadales > Sphingomonadaceae > Novosphingobium. The sequence continues at coordinate 92 of JAPLPG010000202.1, forward strand.
GTCGTTCGGATGTTCAACATCAACGGTCGCTTGCGACCAGACTCGGTCATTCATATCTGCCTCGAAAAGCGTTTGATTCTGCCGCAAACGGTTGTTGACTCACCCATGTTGATCCGGGCGGCATTGCATAAATATAAGCAGGCAGGCCGCTGTCATGACGACTAGAGAATTGAGCATCCTTGCGCGAAGCCGTCTCGTTACTTTGTTCTCGAGCTGTGAGTTCCAGACAATGCCTTTACCCAAAGGTGTCGTTCCAGTTAGGCGCTCAAATTTACAATTAGCGGCCGTGCGCACGTAGGCAGGAAGCTATGCGGGCCATTCCAAATGCGGCGTTCAGCAGACGCTGGTGATCGGCCATACCCAGCTTCGAACCTATACCCTCATAGTCGCCGAGAAATTGCTCGCTCAGTTGCTTCCAATGCTCGACCACGAGCCCGAGGAGTTCGTCCCGAGCGGGAAGTACCGCGGGAGGTTGACTGAGGGCAAGGCAGTAGCTCTTGGCCCCGTGCACAGGAAATTCATGCGCCGTCGTCTTGAAACCAAGCTGCCGGAACAGTTTCGTGGCCCAGTCTAGAGGGATGGCGATCGCCTGACTCTCTGCTGCCAGCAGCGGGAAAATTTCAGTGATTAGAACGATGCCGTTACCGTCGTGATGAACGGCGCTCCAGGCGTCCTCGATCGCTTCGCACCAAGTCGTCGGATCAAGGGCATGCAGGACGTTGGTCAGAAGGAAAATCCCAGCAGCAATGTCTGCCAAGTCGGACCGTTTATTTGCGACACGAATCGTTGTCCCCTTGGCGGGAACTAGTTTGGCCAAAGCGTCCCTGTTTGCGGGACTGACATCGTACAGAAGCCAGGAATAATGCTCGGAGGCGACCACGGGCACGCGCTTCCCGAGCTCGATCAATGACCGACCGACGCCGGCACCCCAATCGACAACAAGGTTGGGGCTTGGGGAAAATGATCGGATCAGATCCATGATCTGTTCGCTTTGCCGGTCCATATAGGGACTAGCGTTGGCGCCCACAGCGCCGCATTCGAAATGGCCGTGAACTGCTGTGTGCAGCTGGAGATCAGCTGCATCTCGGACGAAGGCGCCGGTCGCTAGTAGGGCGGCATCCTGAACATCGAATAGCTTGTAGATGCTGGCCAGTTTGGACCGGTCATCGCTGAGCAGGGAGACGTGTCGCAGCACGGCGGGCTGTGCTTGATATTTTAGGATGCGCTGCGGAGGATCGCCGACGCGCTCGGCTCTTTCGACATAATAGACGGCATCGATGATCCGTCCGAAGACGAGATGAGGGTGATGGCTCGACAAGACCGTCTGGCGGCAATTCTTCTTCAGATGGCTGATGAGGCCGGAAACCAGGGCCGGATGAAGGAAATTCTCGATCTCATCGAACACGAAGACTTCGGGCTTAAACAGTTCGGTGATGGCAAAGATCGTGAACAGGGATTTCTGGCCGTCGCTCCAGTTGGGGAAGGGCGCGCTGGCTCCCTCCCCTTGGGATAACAGGAGTTCGAGACCGTTCTTATTGTGGCGAACCCCCAGCCTTCCCTGAACAGCCTTGTTGAAGGCCGAGACAAAGGGGGGCGCCTGTGTTCCGAACCAGTAGCCTAACTCCTCATCCTGTGGGCCCACTTCGTCGATCTGCGACTGGCGGTAAGCGGGGTCAGTCTCCCATTTGGCGGGATCAAATCTCCGACATTGTGGGAGCGCCGCAAGCAAGGCACCGAAAATCGCGAGCTGGAAGTATTTTTCCTGCTGGGAAGGTTTCACCACATACCCGGCGCGGGCGCGGCTGAGGACGCCGGCTGACCGCATCGCCGTAAGGTGGTGACGCGGGCGATAATGACTCGCGACAATGGCGGATCTTTTTAGGGACCAGCCTTGGGACAGGGGGGGCATCGCCGCATCTTTCCCGTTCAACAGATTAATCAACGTTTTCAGAATGAAGCTTTTGCCGCTTCCATTTGGCCCACATAGAATTGTGACTGTGCCCTCGCTACCGACCTTGGGTTCGGGGAAAAGAATGGGATTGACGCCTGTCGTAGCGGGCATTGTGAGGGATACGATCATGTCGGCAAATGTACGGGCATCCCGGGAAGCGGCAACCATTTGTTCCACGACCGAGCATGCGCGACATGCTTCATTCGCGAGGGCTGGGAGTAGATCAAGTCTGGGGCGGCCCTCTTCTAGCGACCAGACCGGCGGCTGCAGTCGTTTGGATCGACCTATCGGAGATGGCAGCGGTCGCCTAGTAAGCGGACCTTCGCCGTTTGAGCCACGAACGACGGTAATGTCCCAAAACAAGAGCTCCCGGCCGCTGCCGACCATCTTACGACGTTCAGCGGCCGGGACGGGGATGACCGCTGATACTGAAACTTGCGGTTGCCGCAAGAAACCGAATCCGCAGCTAGGCGCCCCACACTTGAAGCTTGGAAAGCGTTTATTCCTCGGCGTCGCGCCGGAAAAGATTGATGCGAATTTCGCCGAACCAGCCTTTGCCTACAGACGAGATGATTTTACGCGAAACGAGCCAGGCTGCGAGCGCAGCGTTGGTCTGCGTGTTTTCGAGCAGCGGAATTCCATGGCCTCGCTTGATCTCGGAAAAGGGCTTAGGGAGCTCGGCCAGAATCTCGCGGACGTCGTCGTCGCTTAGAAGTGACTGGTGGCGATTGAACAATCTGACCTGCACCTCGATCGGTCGCGTGGCCAAGATGATAGCGCGCGCGGGGCCCGCGCTGAGCCCGGGCAGGTCGGCTCCGGTTCGTTCAAGTATAGCGCCCACGATGCGCGCCCGTGTCGCAAGTCCAGAGAGCTGAGCAAGATCCATCGATCGAATGACTGTCACTTTGTGCTCGTCACTGATCGGGCTACCAAGCAGGGCTTCGCGGAAATCGTCGTCGATCGAAAGATTGGCCTGCGTCTTCAGGAATGACTCGATGTTTCTGGTCGCGAAGGCAAGCCGAAGATCATCATGGGCGCTGAGGAAATCCAGCGCTTCACCCGAAAAGGCGACTCGTCCCTCTTCGATCAAGATCCGCAGCTTGGCGGCGTCCACGCCCTCCGGGAAGCGCGAAAAGCCTTCCGGCAAGACTCGAGCGTAATTCCGATAGGCCACCTCGGTCAGTCCATCATTCTCGATAAGAAAACGATGGAGGGACGGCGCGCCTTCGTCTTCGGGCATTGGTTCGGCCGAAAGCGCCGCTTGCGGCGCGTCCATATTGAGAAAGGTGGTGAGGCTCTCGGCATCGAATGCCTCGCTGGAGAGGAAAGCCCGGACGTTCTCCCAGGACGGCGCGATCCGGCCCAGTTGGAACGCCGGGCTTTGGAAGCGCGCCGGCACATCCGCCAAAATGGGGATCACGCCCGACTGCGTCCGGAGAAAGGCGACCAGATCGTCGAAATCCGCGTCGTCTCGCGCGAGGAGAGCGAGGATAGTGGCGGTGCTTTCTTGGCGATTTTCGGGGAGGCCCAGCAGGACGAGCTTCAGATGGCCCGCAAATTCACGCTCGATCCGGGCAGCAAGCGGGGCGTTCGCGGTCTGGGAGATGGTGGTATAATGCCGCGTGTGCAAGGACTGCATGTCGCCCTCGCCCAGGACGGCCTCAAAGGCGTAGTCGAGATTGTCGATGGTGAGCGCATAACGGCCCGCCTCGAAAAGTGAGCGCGCGATGCCGGGGAAGCTATCGACGCTGCGCAGGCTTTTCAATTCGAAGCCCAGCGCTTCCAGCCTCGACGGTTCGCAGCCGACGCACAGCGCCAGTATCTCGGCAAGATTGACCGCGAGGAATTCCGAAAGCTCGGCGTATTTTTCCGGCAACGCCTCGAGTGTGGCGAGTGGTAAATGCGCGATCAGCTGCGCGAGGTGGGACAGATGCCTGGGGTTGGCGAGGGTCGCGGGAATGAAGCCAGGCCATGACCGGACCATGCCGTCGACAAATTTGGGCACCTGCGTTCCGGCAGCGTAATAGCTCGTGAAGAACGTATCAATCGTTTCGAATTCGGATGCCAGATAGCCAAACATGGCATCGACGTGAGATCCATAGGATGCCGGATCAGACAGCAGGCAATCGACAATTTTGACGTTGAGCACGTAGCTCTGCCGGAAATCCTCATCGCGCATCGCGGCTATGACTTCTCGAGGGTTATCGATCGGGAAGCCTGGTTCCGGCGTGATGAAGCCACGAATCTTGATCAGATATTTGTTGTCGTTCGGAGACAGGCGGCCCGCATGGAATAGCGACGTGTATTGATAATATGTGTCGTCGAGATGCCCTTCGAGGACAAGGAAGCGCGCGAGTTCGCTTCTGTTGCCGAAGGCCTTGAAGAGTTCGTCTAGCCCGTCGGTGTTAAGCGGAATGATCTCATTGAATTTGGCGGCGCGCATCCGCCCCGGCTCTGATCGCTTCGGGCAGGAACGCCGCGAGCGAGATCTGCAGCGCGGAGATTTCGTTCTGCTTTAGGAACGATTGGATGATGCTGCTCTTGCCCGACCCATAGGGTCCGGTCAGCGCGATGTTCGAGACCTTTGGATCTTCTATCGCGGCTTTCAGCGCTTTGGCATAGACGCCGGCTACGTCCGCCGTATCGGTCGGCGCGAGGTTGACGAACTGGGATGGTGCGTCGGCTGCCGTTGGTGAGCGGCTGAACCGGTTTCTGATCTCCGCGATTAGTTGCCGCAAGTTCTTTCAAGTCCTGTGAAACGAGGCCGAATATCAAAGAATTAGCATGGCTGACGTCGGCGCCAAAGTCGATGTGAACATATCAGGTGCGAATTGTGTCCGGCTTTGGTGCGAAGTGTTTGCGGCAACGTCCGTTCCTCGGCTCTTAGCCGGCGCGGAACGCTCTAGCTGTCAGCGCAGTCTCAGCCGCGCGTGGCGTCGTCGATCTCGGACGCGTTCCATCCACCGCCGGGGCGAGGTAGAGTGCGACACGGGCATTGAGGGCACCCACCACAATTGGCCTCCGAAAAACTTTCCGCCGTCAATAGGCCAGCCTTGCTCATAATCGGCCGTCGGTATGACTGAGCGGCGAATGACTGATACTGACGGAAGCTTTCGTTGGTGGAGGCCACTGGTAGTGGCGGGATTGTCCCAGCCGAAGTCTTTCCGCCTTTGCTACAGCGCGATGAACGAAGGGCAGGAATCGATCACGACAAACTGATGCTCGAACGTCCGGAATTAAGGCGGCATAAGCCAGTCCGCTGACCCTCTCCGACGCGGTCGCTGCCGACCAAACCCAGTCGTTCGGGCGCGCCGTGGTGAACGTCGGCTCGCGGTGCAATCGGTCATTCGCATCTGCTTGGCCATCCTAGGGGAGGTCTGCAGGGAGGCTCTTATTCGCGACCTCGAATCTTGCCATCTCATGCCGCCCGTCAGGGCTGGCCCGATTGCGGAACAATTGGCGCTGCGGTCTATTCCATTCCATGGATGCAAATGTTGGGGGCAGGTCTTGAAGAAATGGCAGTGGGCCTTGCGGCTTTTGACGCGGCGCATGTGGTTTCGATCAGGACTGTTCTGCGTGTTTGCGATAGGCTTGGCACTCGCCAGCGCGATTATCGGCCATGCCATATCTTATGACTTCGCGACCAAAATTGGTGCAAGGTCGGTCGATAGTATTCTCAATGTGCTTGCATCTAGCATGCTCGCCGTCACGACGTTTTCTCTAACAGCGATGGTGTCGGCATACTCAGGGGCGACGAGCAATATCACCCCTCGCGCGGTGCAGTTGCTCGTCGAGGATGCGACCGCCCAGAATGCGCTGGCGACGTTCCTTGGCAGTTTCCTGTTCGCCATCGTTGGAATCATCGCGCTGTCGACGGGATTTTACGGCGAGAGTGGCCGAGTCATACTGCTTGGCGGCACGATCGTCGTCATCGCCACCATCGTCATAACTTTTCTCCGCTGGATCGAACACATCACCCGCTTCGGGCGCGTGAATGATACGATCGCCCGTGTCGAGAAGGCAGCAATGAAGGCAACATCTGCCGTGGGCCCGCCGTGCTTCGGGCCACGCAGGAAGCTTGATGTTCCTGATGGTGCTACCCTGATCCATCTCGAGCACATCGGCCGCATCACGCACGTGGACATTGCCGTTCTGCAAAAAGTGGCTGAAGCCATCGATGGCCAGATCGTTCTGTCGGCGCTGCCTGGAGTTATGGCCGATCCGTCGCGGATAGCTGCCTGGACCATCGCCCAACCAGACGCGAAGCAGGTAGAGACCTTGCGTTCGGCCTTCACCGTCGCGCACGATCGCACCTTTGATCACGATCCACGCTTTGGTCTTGTGGTCCTTTCCGAGATCGCCTCGCGCGCCTTGTCGCCCGCCGTGAACGATCCGGGAACCGCCATTTCGGTGATCGAGGCTGGCACGAGGGTCCTGTCGGCCATGGTCGCAATCGAGGAGAGCACCGACGGGCCTTGCTCGGATAGGGTGATCGTTCCTTCCCTGAGCTTTCCCGAACTGCTCGAGGACTTCTATCGCCCGATTGCGCGCGATGGCGCGGGGCTGATCGAAGTGGCGATCAGATTGCAGAAGTCGCTCGCTGCTATGGCCATAGCAGAGCCTGCTGCACGCGCCGATTGCGCGGCCGCCGCAGCCGAGGCGCTGACCCGCGCGATGGTCGCAATGACTGCCGAAGCTGACCGGGCGCAGATTGCCCGGATACATCGCCGCTATTGGTCCTGACGGCATCGCAGCAAGCGTCCGATTGAACTGGAAGCGGCAAATCGATCAAGCTAGGCAATCCCGGACCGGGGCGGATCGGATCCTGCGCCATCGGCATGTCGAGGAGCCAGCCGCGTGATCGGTAGTCTGTATCTCACGCCCTTCAACGCGGCCGCCGTGCTGATCATGGTCGCTGCCGTGCTGGGTTATGTCAACTTCCGATACCTGCGGCTGCCATCATCCATTGGCCTCACAGTTATGGGTGCGCTGGCGTCGCTGCTGGTCGTTGCCCTGGACGAATTGTTGCCTTCGAGTTCTGTCAGCCGCGATCTGGCAGACTTCATCGCAGGGATCGATTTTCACGCCACCCTGATGGACGGCATGCTCTCGTTCCTGCTGTTTGCAGGCGCGCTCCATGTCTCTTGGCAGCAGTTGCACAAGGGACGCTGGGCGATCCTTGTGCTCAGCACGGTCGGTGTGATGCTTTCAACGGCCATCGTCGGGACAGGGTTCCTCCTTCTCACAAGTTTCATGGGCTATGCGATACCTGCGATCTGGTGCTTCGTGTTTGGCGCGTTGATCAGCCCGACCGATCCGGTATCGGTGATGAGTGTGCTGAAGCGCACCAGCGTCTCGCCGCTGCTGGAAGCGACGGTGGCCGGTGAGAGCCTGTTCAACGATGGCGTTGGCGTGGTGATCTTCGCGATCCTGCTGGCCGCAGCCACAAGCGGCGATCCGCTCGATCTCGGTCACGCCGCACTTCTGTTCGTCGAGGAAGCGGGCGGCGGCATCCTGCTGGGCCTGGTCATCGGTTGGATCGCGTTTCGGGCAATGCGCTCGATCGACGACTACAAGGTCGAGGTGATGATCAGCCTTGCGACGGTCATGGGCGGCTATGCCATCGCCAGCCCGCTGCACGTCAGCGGACCTGTCGCCATGGCTGTTGCAGGCCTCATCATCGGCAATGCCGGGGTGGCCCATGCCATGAGTGACACCACGCGCGATTACCTGCACAAGTTCTGGGACCTGATCGACGATATCCTCAACACCGTGCTGTTCCTGCTGATCGGACTGGAAGCTGTGACCGTGCCGCGCGATGCAGGGCTGATCCTGCTCGGCGGGGGTGCCATTGCGCTTTCGCTGCTGGCCCGGTCGATATCGGTCATTCTGCCGCTTTCGGCCTTCGGCAAGGCGCGGGCTGCAGGCGCGATCGTGCCAGTCACCCTGATCTGGGGCGGGTTACGTGGTGGCATTTCGGTGGCGCTGGCGCTCGGCCTGCCCCACGGCGGCGAACGCGACTTGATCCTTGCGGCGACTTACGCCGTCGTGCTGTTCACGGTCATCGTGCAGGGCGGGACGATTGCCGGCATCCTGCAGCGCCTGGAGAACAAGAACGCGAACCCCGCCTGATGCGAAGGCTCAGCTGTCCCAGTCTGCCAGCGTCTCGCCGGTCGCGGCGTCCTCAAGGGTGATCTTGCCGAATTCGACCGCTACTGCACAGACCGGCGGCTTGGCCGTCAGGCGGTTCACGCAATGCACCGGCTGGCCATCGCCAAAGGCGGTGATCCGTCCCTCGATCCTGATGCGCAGTGCTCGAGGTGTCGGCTCGGCATCCTTGGCCAGCTTCGCCGTATAGGCATAAGGCCGCTTGCCCCGCAGCAGCTTGCGCGGCGCTTCGGACGAGAAATATTGCACGAGCGCGAGCCTGTTGTCCGGCGCGGCCTGCACAGCCGGTTTCACGTCCGCAATTTCCGGATCTGCCTTTTCCGGCATTTCCGGCATAGCTGCATTGGCAGCAGGACGCGGGCACTGTTCCGACCGAGTCCACGGCCGTTCGATCCAGAAGCCTTCGGCGGTTTCGAATGGTTGGCCATAGGCCAGGTCCGCAAACAGCGGCTCGGCTGCCCAGTTCTGCCGGCTGAAGCTTACTCGCAGCACCTTTGACGCAGGATCGAAGCTCCACGAACCCCAGCCACCAGTTGCGCCATCCTTGCACGCGATGGGCATGGTCAGTTCGAAGCTTCGGTTCACCAGTTCAAGGTTCGATTTCGGCAGGGGATTTCCAGCCGCAACTTCGTCCACCGCCGCTGCAACCGCTTTCAGGATCTCGGTCCGGCCCAATGCAGAGAGCGCTTTGGCTGCCGATGTCGTGTTCGACGGTCCTTCCTCGGCGCTCTCTGGCGTTGCCGATGCCTCTGGAGCAGGATCGGAACGCTGACAGCCCGAGGCCGCGATAAGTGCGGCAAGCACCAGTGCCCGGCATGGCGACCGACGGTATGGCCGTTCACTACTGCAATGTACCTCGATCATAGTGAAAGCCTAGCATCGATTGTCGGCAAGGTCATCTGTCTGTAAGCATTGAATAATCATGACGCTTGAACAAATCCTGACCCTTGTGGTCCTCGTGGGCGTTGTCGCCTCGCTGATTGCCGACCGCATGAGGGCCGATGTTGTTGCGTTGAGTGGCGCTGCCATCCTGCTGGTTACCGGAGCTGTCCGACCCAGCGAAGTCCAGGGCGCATTCGCCAGCCCCGCCATTCTCACGCTCGCCTCGCTGTTCGTGATTGCCTACGCAATGGAGCTGTCCGGCCTGCTCGACAAGGCCATCGAGAAAGCCGTCGTCTTCTGTCGTAGGACCGGGGCGGCGGGGTTGTGGGGCCTGATCGGCATGTCTGGCGTCGGATCGGCCTTCCTGAACAACACCCCAATCGTGGTGGTGGCTGCACCCGTGATCCGCGACGTGGCAAAGTCCATCGGGCTCGATCCCCGGCGCTTCCTGATGCCGCTGTCCTATGTTGCCGTGCTGGGTGGCAGCTGCACGCTGATCGGAACCTCCACGAACCTCCTCGTCGATGACATGGCCCGTACATCCGGGCAGGCGCCGTTCGGCATTTTCGAGATTACCCCGGTCGGCATCGCCATGGCGCTGGCGGGGGGCATCTACCTGATCCTGTTCACCGGAAGGCTCGTGAAAGGTGCTCCGTCACCAGCCGATGAGCCAGGCAAGCCGCAGGCCCGCGCCGATGTCGAACGCCATTCCGTCAGCCATGTCGATCTGACCGGAGATTCCCTGGAGGACACCAAGGTCTACGCGCAAGTCCACGAGTTCCGGCCAAGGATGGCGATCATTTCCGTCGTGGTCTTCATCGGCGTGATTGCCGTGGCGGCGATCAACCTCGTGCCGATTGCCGCTGCGGCCTTTGCCGGCGCGGTGCTGCTCATCCTGCTTCGGGTAATATCGCCCGATCAGGCCTATGCCGGATTGCGGCCAGAGATCCTGCTGCTGATCGCAGGGATGGTGGTCATCGGCATTGCCATGGAACAGACCGGGTTGGCTGCCGAAGTCACCCGCTGGATGATCGGTTCGGTCAATGGCGTGGGCCCGCTGACAGCGCTGCTACTGCTCTATGGCGCAACGCTGCTGCTCACCGAACTTCTATCGAATGCCACCGTTGCCGTCCTGCTGACGCCCGTCGCGGTTGCCCTGGCCGAAAGCCTCGGCGTCAGCCCCCGTCCGTTTCTGGTAACGATCATGATGGCCGCAAGCGCCGCTTTCGCCACACCGTTCGGCTACCAGACTAACGTGCTCGTTTATCAGATGGGCGGCTACCGCTACATGGATTTCGTGAAGGTGGGCCTGCCGCTCAACCTGCTGACCTGGGCCGTGGCAGTAATGGCCATACACCACTTCTTCCCGTTCTAGTCATCCTAGGTTCCGCATTCCCGTGACTGGGAACCGCAAATTGTCGCCGCTTCGAGCCGTAAGCGTTCATGAGCCAGCGATGACTGCGCGATCATCGTGGCCAGAAGAACCTTCTGCTGCGGCATAACCGGGTCACGTCCATCCCATTGGAGATCCCCAACACGGCCAGAGTGCCCAGCGAGCTCTTGAGAGGGTGGAACTGCCAGCTCGCCTCAGCGAGATTCGCACTGCCACTTCCGGGTCACTTCTCAGTGGCAATCAACAGTGCCGTCGCCAGTACCAATAAACGGAGCGACCTTGACACGCCCAACTGCCCGAAACCGCCGTTATCACTGAATGCATTCGGCTGTGGGATCCGGTGAAGCCATCGCGCCGAGCGTGAGGTCGTGACGCACGTCACGGGGATGACTTCGCGCTGGCGTTAGTTGGTCCGATTGCTGCTCTGGCGATCTGGTTCTGCGCAGCCTTGTTCGTCCTGTCCTCGGTCGCGCTGGCATTGTTCGCGGCATTCGTCGCGCCTTTCGTTCCTTACGAAATCAGCAACAAAAATCGGCTCCGATGCAGTCGAGGTTGATCGGAGTTCCCCGGCAGTGGAACCTAGTCGCGTCCCACAGGTTATGGACTGATGGAGGTCGGCACTTTCTCGCCCATACATATCTCGTGGGCCGAAGCCTTGCTTCGCATAGGCGCGTCTGTTTTTATGCCCTTGCTGATCGGCATTGATCGCTTCCTGCGAAGAAAACCGATTGATTTTCGTCCATTCATGATCGTGGCCCTTGCCGCATGTTCGCTGTCGTTGACGATCATGGAACTTGCGGCGCGAGTCTCCGGGCCGGATGTCGATCTGGGCCTTAGCCGCGTTTTTTCAGGCGTGATCACGGGCATCGGCTTCCTCGGTGCCGGGGCAATGTTCCGCGAGGACAGTTATGTGAAGGGCGCTGGCTCGGCAGCCTCGATATGGGCTGCGGGCGCGATTGGCCTGATATGCGGTGTCGGCTTGCTGTGGCTGGCAGCGTTGCTGACCATCGGAGTGCTGGCGGTATTGACCGTGAGTGCCCCCTTCACCGGCAAATACGACGCGGAGTAAAACTGCAACCGAATGCGTTGGACGGCGTTAACCTATCATGTTTTTCGAGGATCTTTATGGACTGCTCCGTGTAGCGACGATTTCGCTTCTTGCTTATCCCGCTCTGATTATCATCTTGCGGGTTGCGGGCAAGCGATCGCTTGCCAAGCTCAACGCCTTCGATCTGGTCGTAACCGTTGCGCTCGGGTCTACTTTAGCGACCGTGCTTCTTAGCAAGAACGTCAAAATGGCAGAAGGCGTTCTGGCTTTCAGCATGCTTGCGGGGCTTCAATGGACGGTAGCGCGTCTCTCAATATCCAGCCCTTGGTTCCGGGGACTGATCCGCGCCGAACCCCGTTTACTATTCCAGAACGGCCAGTATCTGCACAGCGCCATGGCACAGGAGCGCGTGACGGCCGATGAGGTCGATGCGGCGGTGCGCAATGCGGGACATGGGAGTCTCGACGCCGTGGCAGCAGTCGTGCTTGAGACGGACGGCAGCATGAGTGTGATCGCCAACGAAGACTACGAGCTAACTGCTCTTCACTCCGTACAAAGCTAAGGTCATTCGAAACGGCGCGTTCTGGCGAAGCGCGTCGTTCATCGTAACGTGCGCGCAAGGCAGCAAAGTCCCAGCCCAAGACTTTCAGCGATTGCCACGGCGTGCTGAACGAACGGCAAAAATCGATGACGTCACGATTGAGCGCGAATGTCCGGGCTCAAGGCGGCATTGGCCATTGGTTTGCGCGATCCACAAAAGCAGATCCCGACCAACTTAGGATATTCATTTTGGCAGGGGCCATGGCCGGTTTTCACAACAGCCGACACCGAGTGGGTATTTACCTCTGAGGAGCACCGGTAACGCCGCTCCATTCGTTGTGGACTGGAGGCCTTGCCGAGCTAGTATCTTGCCATGGCGCCTCAAACCCCTTTCAAGCTCAAGGTCCAGATCCTGTGCGGCGATGAGATTGCCATGGGGCCGGGCAAGGCCGACTTGTTGGAGGCGATTGCCGAGCATCGCTCCATATCTGCCGCCGGGCGGATGATGGGCATGAGCTATCGCCGCACGTGGCTGCTGGTCGATGCCATGAACCGATGCTGGCAGAGCCCGCTGGTGGCGACAACGCCCGGAAACCAGAAGGCCGGGGCGCATTTGACCGAACTCGGCGCGACAATCCTGGCGCAATATCGCGCGCTGCAGCGCGAGGTGGAGCAGGTCAGCGTGGCGCGGCTTGCGCCCCTTGTCGAAAAGTCGCTACTTCCTGCGCCCCGCCCGGCGCAGCGCCGCACATCACCAGAAGCTGGTGAACCTAGCGCCGCACCCTGAGCGTGACGCCGATGGTGCGCGGATCGCTGGGTGTTCCCAGGATCAGGCCCGAGTTGCCGGCCTGAATCGTCAGGTTCTGCATATAGTTCGCCTCCAGCAGGTTGCGCGCGAAAACAGATAGCTCCCAACCTTTGCCGTCCGCGCCATCCCGCCGAAATCCGATGCTCGCATTGGTCAGGTTGTAGCCCTCGATCCAGGTGTATGGGGAGAGGGTCGGATCGCCGAAGTACCCGCTGCGCCAGTTGCTGTCGGCGTGGAGCACCAGCGAACCGCTGCCCAGACCGATGACATAGTCGCCGCTCAAGGTCTCCGACCAGCGCGGCAGGCCGGCAAGGCGCTGACCGGTCAGGTTGCAGGCCGTCGTGGCGGCCGTTTGCGCCTCGAGTGGGCAAGGGCCCGCCGGATATCTGGTGTAGGTCCCCTCGCCATAGGCCAGCGCGCCGGTGAGGGTCAGTGCGCCGAGCCGCAGGGCGGCATCAGCCTCAATACCTCTCACGCGGACTTCGGGAATGTTGGAGAGATAACCGCGTAGCGCGACCGTCTGGCTGGAATCGACCACTGTCGCCTGAAAATCCCGCACCGTGGTGTGATAGGCGGCGAGGTTCAGCGTCACGCGCTGGTCCCACAGCGCGGCCTTGATCCCGGTCTCCCAGGTTGTGTTGCGCTCGGGCCGGACAACTGCAGTCGAGAGAGCGGGCTGATTGTTGGCGTCGAGCGGCAGGCCCGACATGTTGATCCCGCCTGATTTAAACCCCCGCGCGAAGCTGGCGTAGAGCATCACCGCATCGACCGGCTTCCAGGCAATGTTGGCACGGCCCGAAAGGCTGCCGTCGCTGTCGCGGGCCGCATAGCTTTGCGGCCGCAGCACGCCCAGCTTGGCATTGTTCAGCGCCGTGCTGGTGGTTGCAAGGCCCCCGAACACCGTGGTGCTGTAGTCGCCCTGCTTGTCCTCCTGCGTGTAGCGCAGTCCGCCGGTGAGGGTCAGACGCGGCAGGATGCGCCAGTTCACCTCGGCAAAGGCGGCGTAGCTGTCGACGGCAAAGCGCGTGTTCCCGGTCTGGCCATAGCCATCGAGCAGGTTCGCCGGCACCGGCGTGGCGCTCGTGCCGGTGGTCGGCCCGATCAGCCAAGGTGCGCCGTAGGGGCCGTAGACGCTATTGGGATGGCCGGTCAGCACCTGCCGGAAGTAATAAAGGCCCGCGACATAGCTGAAAGGATGATCTCCGTTCGAAGCGATCCGCAGTTCCTGACTGAGCTGGTCCTGCCGTGAGGGTATGCGCTGGGTCAGTTGGATCGGCAGGCCGGTATAATCGCGGTCGTTCGCCGCATCCCAGTTCCAGAAGCGCCATGCGCTGATCGACGTGATCGTGGCGGGGCCGAAGTTCCAGTCCGCCGTGCTGGCGATTCCACCCTCAGTGGTCTTCATGGCCAGCGACGCGTCGATATCGGTCAGCCGGTCATAGGGATTGGTGCTCGGCGGCGCGTAGCCCGCGGCGGCAGCGATTGCCGGAAACTGCCGTGATGCTGGCCGCAGGCTGGTGCCGACCCGCAGGTAAACCTGCGTGCAGCACTCACTGCGGAAGTTGGCATAGTCTGCAATCAGCCTGACCCGAAAGTCCTCGGAAGGCTGCCACAGCACCTGTCCGCGAACCGCCTGCGTACCCAGCGTGTTCTGGTCCTGCCCGGTGCGCACGTTGCGCAGCACGCCGTCACGGCTGGTGAGGGTGCCGGAGAGACGATAGGCCAGCGTGTCTCCGACGAGTGGCCCCGTCGCCGACACGCGCGCCTGCACAAACCGCCGCTCGCCAGCGCTCAGCTCGATATTTGCACCGCTGGTGAAGCTGGGCGCCTGCGATACGATGCTGATCGCGCCCGCGGTCGTATTCTTGCCGAACAGCGTCCCCTGCGGCCCGCGCAGCACCTCGATCCGCTCTATATCGGAAAAGTCGAAGGCCGCTGTGGCGGGCCGAGCGTGGTACACCCCATCGACATAGTAGCCGACGCCAGGCTCCAGCCCGTCGTTGGCTTGGCTGACCGCAACCACGCTGGAGCCGAGGCCGCGGATTGTGAATGCGGTGTTGCGCGGATTGGCCGAAGAATAGTTGAGCGCCGGGACCAGCACGGTCAGCCCCTGGGTGTTGAGGGTGTAGGACTGCTCAAGCAACTTGGCTCCGACCACCGAGAGCGCAGCCGGGACATCCTTAGCCCTTTCCGGCCGCTGCCGCGCAGTGACGATGATCGGCTCGCTGGCGCCCTCGGCAGCAGGCGCCTCCTCCGCCATCACGGGAACGGCAAGCAGAATGGCGGCGCCGGTCAGGATGCCGGCAGTAGAGATGCGCAAGAAGCTGCCCCGTAATCACAGAACCAATCTATATTCCGTGATATACAGATTGAAACGTCAAGCAAGCGAGTCTTGCAGGCGAATTGCAGCAACGCGAAGATGTTGGTTTTTTGGCGCTGAGAAAGCCGGAACGGCAAGAAGGTCCTAACCCAGGTCTTTCCCACTGCTACAGCGTGCTGAACGAAGGGCGGAAATCGATCACGACAAGCTGATACTTTAGCGTCCGGAATGAAGGCGCGTGCTGCCGGAAGCCTAACGCTGCTGTGTGGGGCCACGCCCTTGGCGCAGGTCGCGGATGACGCGGCGGTAGAGATCTGCCTGTGCTGCCAGAAAATGATCAAAGTTGAACTGCATGGCGCTCGTCTTATTCATTCCGAGGATGTCGGCAATTGTTGGTCACGCGGATGCTGATTTTTTGCGCAGAGGGTTTGTCTCAAAGGCCACAGCGCCTATGCGATTGGCATGGTTGCCTCTGATCTTGAGATGTTGCTCGTTTCCCGTCTTGTCCGCGAAAACGGAGGCACGGCACGAATTTGGCGCCGGGCTGTTGGCCAAGTTATCGTCCGCGACAGGAAGACCCATGCGCACTGCAATTGGGAAGTACGGCCAGCGGGCAGTGCCGCACAGCGCTCTGCGATTGAAACGCTGCTGGACGACGTGAGGCTTCGACATCCTATCGTCGAAGAAGGATGATCCCAGCCTGTGCGGGTTTTGACATCGCTTGTGTACATCACGAGTGAGTGATGTAGGCACAGCCCTGTTTCGCGATCATCAAAGTCTCGCCCGCTAGGCCCAGCTTGCCACGCGGGGTCATCGTGATGTTTTTGATTGGGGCGCTTCGAAAACTTGATCGAATCGAGCCGCTGGGCTGGCACCTTCCGGCCCCCTCCCCTCGACATTTCGGGAACGATTTGGGCATCTCTACGTGATCGAACATCGCGCCTCCACGTCGGCGTATCGACCAGCCAGAAGCGTAGTGCCTCAACAACGATCATGCCTCATACCTATGGGTTAGGAAGATTAAGCATGCGGCGGATCTTCTATCTAACATCGACGTTGCTTTTTAACATCCCTAGTGTTAGTTGCTTGGCGTGGTGTTACATAATAACCTCGACGCACGGATGGACGCGCTCGCTGAAGCGGCACAAGCCTATGTCAACGATGCTTTCGGGGCGCAACTCGCGCTGTCCCCCGTTACGTCCAAAGCCCTTCCCCACTTCATTCTAGACAAGTACCGCTTGTGGCAAGGACAGCTGCAGGGACAAACCCTCCTTGTCATGGCGTCCCGCGAGGCATTGCAAGGCTCGGGCGCAAACGTCCCATATCTCAAGCACCGTGACCTTGTGCGCCGCGAATTTGGCGCTGACGTGGTGCTCCTTCTGCTTGACCGCGCCAGCGGCGCAGTTCGTCGTCAGATGATAGAACGCCGGATCGGCTTTCTGGCACCTGGCGCGCAGATCTACGTGCCCGAAGCATTCCTTGATCTGCGCGAGCGCGCCCCGGCCGCCGCGCTTCCCCATAGCGAAAACATACGCCCAACGGCGCAGCTGCTACTGCTCGCACACCTGCATGGCCAGCCACTGGAAGGTCTGAACCTTACCGAGCTTGCTGACACGCTGCACGTCTCCATTATGAGCCTCAGCCGCACGCTGGATGAATTGGAGGCCATGCAATTGGCCAAAGCCCATCATGTTGGCCGTCAACGCCGGCTGCATATGCTGCTTGGCGGCCGTAAGCTGTGGGACAAGATTCAGGGCCGGCTGCAGTCCCCTTTGCGTAAGGTCCGAGTTGTGAGCACGGCGCAGGGCGCCAAGATCGGCCCGCTCGCCGGTGAAAGCGCTCTGGCTCGCTATACCATGCTCGGCGAGCCACAAGTTGAAACCAGAGCCATACTCGGCACGAACTGGAAGGGCATCGAGGCGGACTGTGACGTGAGGCCCGCTACACCGTTCGATGACGACAGGGTTGAAATACAGACCTGGACTTACGATCCGCAACCCTTGGCGGAGAACGGCACGGTCGACCGCCTGTCTCTGTACCTCACCTTCCGCAATGCGCCGGACGAGCGCGTGGCTCAGGCAGCCGATGAATTACTGGAGACGTTCGCGTGGTGACCGGTGTCGATCGCTTCCGGGACCATTTCGCCGGTCATGAACACCAATATGTCCTGATCGGCGGCGCAGCCTGCGAACTGATCATGGACGAAGTCGGGCTCGAGTTCCGTGCCACCAAGGATCTCGACATCGTGCTGATCGTCGAGGCGCTCGACAGCGCTTTCGCTTCGCGCTTCTGGGCATTCGTAGAAGCAGGCGAATACGAGGTCAGGGAGCGTAGCGAAGGCAACAAGATCCTTTACCGGTTTCAGAAGCCAAAGGCCGCAGACTTTCCTGCAATGCTCGAGCTGTTCTCGCGCGCACCTGCGGGCTTGAACCTGGCGGCGGATTCGCACCTCACGCCGCTGCCGATCGATCAAGCCGCTGCGAGCCTTTCAGCCATCCTGCTAGACGAGGCCTACTACACATTTCTTAAATCCATGGTCCGCATCGTCGACGGAATTCCGGTATTGAACGAAGTGGCCATCATACCGTTCAAGGCACGGGCCTGGCTCGATCTGTCTCGGCAACGTGACGAGGGCATCAAGATCGACGAGCGGAACATCCGCAAGCACCGCAACGACGTGGCGCGTCTGCTCCAGTTGGTAAGCCCCAGCGTGCAATACATGCTTCCAGACCGTGCCGCTGACGACATGTGTGCTTTCATCGAGCAGGCGATGATCGAAGCTGACTTCGATCCCAGACAGTTCAAGGTGAACATGTCGCAAACGGATGTCGCGCAGCGGCTCCGAGCAGCTTATCAGCTATGATCCTGCTCTCTGTCGGAGACCACCACACGTTGCAGGGCGAATTGACTAACCAGTAGCATCTTGGCATAGCTGTCCGGGATCGATGGGCATTTTCTGACGTTTTTCACGAACTTGATTCAGAAAGGCCTGCAAACAGGGACATTCACATGCTTTCTGGCCAGATTCTCGATTCGATGATCACATCGTGCGTGAACGCAAAGAGCGTGTTGCGCCAGGCGGCTATCGACCCATCAGATCGAAAGACCCTAAATATTACAATGGGGGCGTCGGTTGCGGCCGAATTCCTAGGCCGCACTCCGGAGGCCTTATCGAAAGCAGAGGCGCGCGGGCGTTTGCCCGCCCCAAAGACCGCGTCAAATGGCCGCCGTGTCTATACCGTCGAGGACCTAATCGCGATCCGTGAAGCGCTCGGTATCAAAATGGGTAAGCTGCCAGAAGAACGTGCGGTCGTTGTCGCAGTTCAAAACTTTAAGGGCGGGGTCAGCAAGTCAACAACTGGAAAACATCTGGCAGACTATCTGGCTCTCAGAGGATACCGTGTGCTGGTTGTGGACTGCGACCCCCAAGCGTCCATGAGCGTGATGTTCGACGTCAATCTCGAAGCTCTTGTCGAAGAGATACATACCCTATCGAACTTCCTGTCGCCGCGGATTGACGAGGCAGACTCACTCCGGAAGACAATCCAGAAAACAGCTTGGCCCAACATTGATATCTGCCCGGCAAATCTCGGGTTGCAAGACACCGAGTGGGAGCTGACCGCCACTATCGAAGAAGGCCCTACGGCCATTGCGGGTGCCTTCCGCATGTTGCGGATAGGGCTGGAAGAAGTGCGGTGCGACTATGACGTCGTCATCCTTGACCCCCCCCCGGCTATGGGCTTCCTTGGAGTAAACACTCTGACTGCAGCTGACGGCCTCATTATCCCGGTTCCGGCTCGCCAACTCGACTATCTCTCCACGATACACTTCATGCAGACCTGTCGCGAAGCAATGGATCTGGTGTCACGATTTGATTCCACGATCGACTACGGCTTCATTCGGGTCGTATGCACAATGTTTCAGCCCAGTCGCACCAACGAAGCCCAGATGCTTCAGGTGATGGAAAAAACGTACGCTGGCCAGATGCTGTCCACCCCGATCCTGCTATCGGAAGAAATCAAGAACGCCGGGCTGGCGATGTCTTCAATCTATGAGATCAACAAGCCCTACGGCTCTCACCAGACCTACGTGCGCTGCCGCGACAATCTCAACATGGTGTTTCGCGAGATCGAGAAAGATATCTGCAAGCAGTGGCCATCGCGAATATCTCAGCTTGGTACTGACAGATTGACGGAGGCAGCGTGAGCGGCGCGGGAGGTAAACGGCGCAGCCTTCTAGCTAACGCCATTGAGAACCTTGGAACGACTCCTGAGCCGAAAGCAGAAGTCGACGAAGCGCGCGTGGCCGAACATCCGGCTGAAGAGTCTTCAGGCCCTTCTTTTCTCGAGCGACGTGGCGTTGCATTTGACGAAATCGCTCGCGCGGTAAAACGCCCGACCATCAGGCTAAAACCGTCGGAATGCTCGATCTGGCCTGGCAACGCTCGCGATCATGCTGCACTGAGTTATGAACGGTGCGCATCACTCATAGAGTCCATCCGTGAGGAAGGCACCAATCGCGAGCCAGTTGTCGTACGCCGCACACCGAATGGAGAGCTTCCGTACGAGCTCATTGTCGGCACGCGCCGCCATTTTTCCGTGTCTTGGCTGCGCGCCAACAACCACTCAGAAATCGACCTCATCGCTCGCATCGAGACGCTGGACGATGAAGCAGCGTTTCGGCTCGCAGATCTGGAGAATCGCGAGCGTGAAGATGTTACGGATCTTGAGCGGGCACGGAACTATCGCCAAGCGGTTGACGCTTATTACAATGGTGTAAGGACCCAGATGGCTGAGCGTTTGGCCATCCCCAAACAAAACTTGCACAATCTGTTGCAACTCGCTGAGCTTCCTGACGCCGTCATCGCGGCATTCTCAGAACCGGGCGATATCAAGGTGCGGCACGGCATGCGCCTTTCGCCTCTTCTGAAGGACGAGCGATACCGTGGCAACATACTCACAGCTGCGCTGGAAATTGCTGAAGAGCAGGAATCACTCAAGGCGTCCGGGGGCCCCCGCATCGAAGGCAGCCGAGTTTGTGAGCGCCTGGCGACTGCTGCGCAGCGCCAAACAAGTGCTGGCAAGCCAAAGAGCAAGCCTGTTGTGACGACGGCGTCCGGGAACGTGCTCGGAGAGGTGCTGTCAAACACCAAGGCGAAAGGCATCACGATTCAAATCAACCCGAAAGAGTCCGCTTCAGTCGATGAGATACTCGAAGCGCTCCGACCGATCTTCGAAGGCGCGCGGTTTTCTCGCTGACGGAGAATCCATTTTTATAGAGTTTAATCAAATACTTACGGTTGGTAAAACGCGTTTTACTGCGGTTGGCAGGACAGGCAATGGCACAAGAATTCCATGACGAGAGTCAGGTCGACCTCTTCTTACCGCAGCTGACCGCCCTGCCCCTGCGCGACCAGCGCGAAACGATGGAGCGGCCATTTTTCTCCTTGTCGAAGCGCAAGCGGTTGAAGCCGATCGACTATGTAAGTCCAGACCGAAAGATAACGGTTCATGTCTCAGCCAACTCGGAGTACGGGCTGGCCACGATCTATGATCTCGACATCCTGATCTACTGCGCTTCGGTGCTGATGGAGCATAAGCGGCGCGGGTCAAACGATATCCCTCAGACGCTACACGTCGTACCTTACGACATGCTCAAGACCTTGAAACGAGAGGTGGGCGGACGTGCATACGAACTGTTGGGCAACGCCTTGGATCGGCTTCAGTCGACAACAGTGAAGACGAACATTCGATCAGGCGATGCGGTTGAAACGACGTTCTCATGGATTGATAGTCACAGTCAATTGAAGGACCGCTCTGGCAATGTCCGCGGGATGCGGATCACGTTGGCCAAATGGTTTTACGACGGCGTCCTCATGGAAGGCGGCGTCCTTGCTATTGATCCAGCATATTTCTCGTTGACGGGTGGCCGAGAGCGCTGGCTGTACCGCGTAGCCCGCAAACATGCCGGCGGGGCGGGCGCTGATGGCTTTGCCATCTCGATGCCTACACTTTTCGAAAAGTCCGGTGCAGAAGGCGACTATCGACGCTTCAAGTTTGAAATGAGCAAAATCGCCAAAGAGGATGGACTGCCAGGCTACACAATTGCGCTCGAGACGCGCGATGATGCAGAGCCACTCCTGCGCATGAAGCGTCGTGACCGAAGCTCAGAACCTTTAGCGCCCCCCTCCCCTGCCCCAGCCACTGTTGATACTCGTCATGCCAATTTGATCTCTGACGATCCGCCGATCGCCTTCCCGGACGCAGGTCACATTGCCCACACAGCCTTTGGGGCTATAGCTCGAGCAAGCTTGCCCAGTCCCCAGCGGGATTATGGCCTGGTTGCAGACGATTTCAGGAGCTTTTTGCGGCAACGGGAGATTGCAATGGACGCGAAAAACATAACCCAGATTTTTGCGACATTCTGCGCAAAGCAGCGCCCGGCTAGCTAACGCTCAACCATCTGAGACTTGGTACTTCAGGAACGGAAGGCGTTTCGTCTTTCTGGGCGCCACCTCGTCCTGAAGCTAATGTGAGGCCGTTCCTAAAGTACCGAGGTACGGCCAGCCTGCTCCCCTTCCCTTCCCTTCACCGCTGCCATTTAGAGGCTAGCGGTAATGAAGAGCACCCTGCAGCAGACATTGGCAAGCTGCCGGAGGCAATGTGCGGCCAGTTCTCGCCCAGAGCGCCATAAAACGGTACAACGGGAACGCAGCTGAAAACTTAGCATTATGTGCGTCTAGCGACAGAACCCGCTAAATGGGACTTTGCGGGCGCTCTGGGAGTGGGTCATTCCGGCCTGCTAAAACTGCTTCCCGCTAGGCTGAAATTTGCCCGTTCCTAAAGTACCCTGCCTTTAAGAGTTTTCGCACAATCGGTGAGCGTGATGCCCTAGGCGAAGAAGCTGTTCCCGAAGTACCGTGAAAGCGCAGTAATGCGATCGCCCAACTTTGTCGGAGCGTCAGATTTTGACAATGCTGTCCGCTTTTGGCCGTCTCGAACCGTGTTCCTTATGGGGCATCAGCCGCTCTTAGACGCCACATGCGACGGTTTGCTAGGAATTTTGTAGAAGTTATCCAAAAGACATGCACAGGCGCTCAAAGGTTTTATGGCCGCTGGAACGCCAGGTCTTTCGCTCAGCGCCTGCCTTTGTGCGGGGAAGTAAAACGCGTTTTACCGGCCGGCGATGCAACCTGGGCGAGGCGGGTGCCACGGTATTTCAGGAACGCATGACGGTACTTCAGGAACGGAATCACGGTACTACGAGAACAGCCGTCAGGGTATTTCGGGAACGGTGTGACGGTACATCAAGAACGGCAGCATTTGCACGACTCGCGTAGTTCAGCCGAGTCGGCCAGCGCCCATCCACAGGCTAACTCTTTAGACTTAGAATTAAAGAAACTAACGGCGCCTGCGGCGCTCCCTGTATTTTCAAAATGATTATTGAAGATGGCTGATGCTAGCAGAGGCAAGTGAGGGGCAAGGCAAGTAAGGTCGATTTTCCGGGGGGTCCTGCAAATCGTCGCCCAATTGGTTGGCCATGCTACCCGTCCGTTGGAAAACGCATTTAGTGACATTGCGATCGTGTCCTTGGTCGCAACGCGAGCAAATGCGTAAAATCTACCTTTAGCAGCACGTATAGCGCATCAAGGTCTTCCAGGTGTTTGGAGCCGTCGGAGGAATGATTTCGCGCCCTGCGACGCCTTTGCAGTGACAAGTTTCCCCAACGTCTAGTTTCGAGCGGTTTCTGCGGCCCAGCCTCGCATCGGCGATCCTGCAATAGATTGGTTAGGGTGCGACAGATGGATCCTACGTTGCCGCTCTCGCTAAGCAGGGCCATCTTGCCGCCGCTCAGACTTGCTTCCCAACTCTTTAGCAGTGAAGCTTTGTTTCGGCGCATCGCGCCATCAATGGAAAAAAGAGTACTGGAGTAGCCACTGTATGTGGCCTGGTTCTCGCACTACTGGACTGAAGGTTTCGGCGGAGAAGGGCATCCTTTGGATTGCCCTGTCTAGGGGTGTCGTACCTTTGATCGATACGGAAGGTTATAACCTTCATTCCGAACCAACCCTAATGTTTCGAGCTGCCGCAGAACCTTTCCAGCTCCAGCTTTTGTCGCTGGTAGTGCGCGCGCGAGTTGCGCAGGCGTCAATGCTCTTAGAGCGTATACCAACAGCCAAGCCTGATATGCGCGAGAGTTAGCTTGGAGACCGCTGCTCTTCGCTTGAAACATCTGGCGGGCGGTAAGAATAGCTTGGATCTCTTTCACCGTACCCTCGAGAGATTTGAGCAGAGTCTTCTTCGTTGCGCTGAACCTCTCGTCTAACGACCGGTCGGCCCGGAATGCGCGTCTATCCACGAGGCCAGGAAAGGGCAGGGGGGCCTCGGGGGAGGGGAGGGGGGGCTTCAAAAGGCTGAAGCTTGAGCTGTCCGCACACGCCAAGAGGTTCATTGCCCAGCACGGTGTGGCGGCGGTTGCGGTGATGGCATCGTCTGTTTCGGTGCGAGAGTATCGTAAGAAGCCTATCATGGTCGATAAGCGGAAATGAGGGTCCGTTGGTATCCCAGGCCTGGCGACTGTATCCCTCACCCTCTGCAGATCATCGAGGCCGTCCCGCACAATCGCATCGCTTTGTTTTGCCTCTGCCGCAAGCGGCCGAATGCTTATCCGGCGGACCAATGTGATGGCGTCATAGATCGGGCCGCTTGGAGAGGGGAGAGCGGCCACCGCCAAACTGAGAAAGGCGTTTCGCTCGCTCGCAACTTCAGCGCCGCAAAGCTGCTCTCCCAACGAGATTGAGCGGTCCTCACGATATTGAAGCCAAGCACGGTCGAGGCAACGCAGCGCAAAGCACTGCTGTAATTCCTTGGGAAACATCACGGGGGAAGAGACAATCGCGTTGTACAGTGCGTGCAGTTGGCCCTGTTGAAAGGAAACTTCGGAGTCAGCGAGAGAGACCGGCAATTGATGGCTCCAGATCCTGGCCCATAACTACAATGGAAGTATCATGCCTGAGTTTACTGATGGCATCAATTGGTATCCCATGGTGTACAGGCTGCTTCGCTTTATTTTACATAATCGGATGTTATGGTAAAACCGAGCTTGCCGAAATCGCCAGTTTCGGGCAAAAAACGACCGTGAAATCTCCTTCTGCCGCTACCGATTGTGCTAAGTGCAATGCTTGCTGAGCCGCATCCTCGCTCAGCGGTCGAACTGGTGCTCCAGGGATACGCCGCACTTATCGATACCCGCCGCGCTTCCCCGCTGGCGCTCGAGGCAGCGGTTGCTGCGATGGCACCGGCAACGCGCGCGGCCATCACCGCAGACCTCAAGTGCTTTCTCAAGTGGTGTGCCGGGCAGCGGCCAGTCGCGATCGCGATCCCGGCAAGCCCTGAAACGCTTGTGCACTACTTGCGTTGGCTCGATGCCGGCAGTGCTCCGGGGGCAGGGGGCGCACCTGGAGCCAAGCCCGCAACACTCGCCCGCCGGCTCGCCAGCATTGCTCGGGTCCACCGCGTCCTCGGCTTTGGCGAAACCGAGCCGCTGCCCACCCAAGCTGGAATGGTGCGCGACACGCTGAAGGGCATTCGCCGAGCCCGGTCAGCGCGACAGGCCCAGGCTGCACCTCTGCGTCTCGGTATGGCAATGAATGAAGGGGAGGTGGCACTCGAAGGTATCACCGTCAGCGCACTGATCGCTGCCTGCGGCCGCGATCTGCCGGGCTTGCGCGATGCAGCCATGATCTCATTGGCCTACGACGCCGGGCTTCGCGTGTCGGAGCTGGTGGCCATCGAGGTGGAAGATCTGTCACGCGTGAGCGACGGAACCGGACGCTTACGAATTCGCCGCTCCAAAACCGATCAGGAAGGGGAGGGGGCCCTTGCCTGGCTTTCTTCAGAAACCATGCACCGAATACGCGATTGGCTGGACGCGAGCAGCACCGCGCAGGGGGTGGTGTTCAGGCGGATCAACACTTTGAGCCATCGAGGCAAGGCAGGGCTAGCTCGCGAAGTCCGGCACTATGTCGGCCGTAACTCGCTCACCCGACAGGGGGTCGTTGCAATTCTGCGCAAGCGAGCTCTCGACGCGATCGATGAAGGCCACGTGGAGATTCCGCCGGGCGAAGAGGTCGAGACGATCAAGGCGATAAGCGCACATTCGTTCAGAGTGGGACTGACGCAGGATCTGTTTGCGGCCGGGGAAGACGGCGCAGGAATTGCCCTCGCCTTGCGCTGGTCGTCTCCGACGACCGCATTGCGCTACGCGCGCGAGCTGGCAGTGGGGAGTAATGCGGCAGCACGAGTACTGGCTAGCAAACGGCAGTCCAATGTTTGACGCGTCCTTGCCGCCCATGTGGCCACCTCGGGTGCCAAAGCAGACGCGGACACCGCCGACCTAGCTTTGCCTAATCTGTGCCCACAAGGGGCGGTCGCGCCAGTCCTCGGGGAAGCCCATGGCTACGAAGTCACCGGTAGGGTTCTCCTGCAGCAAAGAGAGCAAGCGCAAGGACCAATCCGATTCAGGTGCTACGACTCCGATGGCGTGGAGTAGCATCGACAGGGTATTGTAGAGTCTGCGGTCTGCTTCAGGGACAATCGTATTGGCAAGTTCGCCAGGATTCTGTGCGATCGGAAAAGTAACCGTAAAGCGGCGGTTCCAGAGACGGCTATGATGCGCGCAGATGTTCCGCACCGTCGCAAGGTGGTGCATGAAGCCTTGAAAGACCCTGTCATCAAACCCTAATTTTCGGGCGATCGCCTTACGATCCGCACGGCCTCCTAATGCTGAAAAAAACTTGGAAAGAAGACCAAAGGAAATAAACTCTGCCGCCATCCAGACGGGTGGCAATCGTGGATCGCTGTATGTTTGCTTGTAGTGGTCGACGAACACGTCGTGTGACCGGTCATATTCGGATTCGAGTTGCGCGAGATTGGCTGCAAAGCGATCCGCCCGGGGATAAAGCCCACGGTTTAAGTAACCATGGGGTCCGTAGACCATGGCCATCTGATGAGCCCATGCGCCTCGCGCGGCAACCTCAAACCGCTCTAATGCATCCATAAGCGTCAATCTGAGTCTGCGATCGAACTCATATAGCGCGAGAATCGAACTGAGCGTCGTACCGCGTTTTAACATGTGTTCGCCGGAGCCGGGATTTTCTTCATAGTAGAGCCAGTAGGCTCGCAAACGATAGTAGCTGATATGGCTGAGCGCCGATGTGGCCTGCTGCATATCTTCAATAACCATTCCGCGCTCTTGGAGCAGAACGATTTGGTCGGGAATTGATTTAGGTGGCTTTTTGAACTGACGCATCACGCATCTATGCGCGAGCCGGGATCAAAAACAAAGTAGCCCGCCATGGTGCGCATCGTTGAGAGGCGTGGCGGGCTTTGTTGAGGGGGATATATCCACTGATTTCCAACAAATCAATAACACAAGGGTGCGCTTTATCGCATGCATCCATCCTGTCGGCAGCAGTGTGGCTTTTGGGGCTCGGGGGACACGCAAGGCACCATCAACGAGCCACGTTGAGCATCAGCGAAACGCAATCTTATCGCCTTCAAACTGCACCGCTGAACTGGGAGCTGCCCCCTGCAGCGAAGATCCATGCCTCTGTCCTCGCTCGGCGCGGCACAGGCTGGCGACGAGGCGGTTGAACAGGGTTACAGCGCGATCGTGAGCCGTTGGCATGATCGGCCTTTCGGGGCTTTCGGCGATGACGCGGCTTTGGGCCTCGATCATCACCTTGTCCTCGCCGAAAGCCATGGCGGCAATCTTCATCATGCCATCGCGCATGGCTGCATCACCATGCCCGCAGTGCGGACCCCAGCTGAAGAAGTAGCGAGCTGTGTCGCCGGACATCGGCGTTACGGCCTGGCTGGTGAAATTGCGACCGGTGACCGCCGTATCGAAATCGGGTGGTCCGAAGTCCAGCGCTTCGGCCGTACCGCTGGCGAAGCTTGCTGCTTCCATCAGCAGGACGCCGGGCAGGAGAAAATCATAGGTCATGTAGTTGTCGAAGCGATCTGCGGAGTTGGGATCGCGGATGTCGGGTGCGTTCTGCGACCAACGCGACACGCGCACCCCTCGCTCGAGTGGGGTGATGTCCGGCAGGCGCTCGGCAAAGGAAGGGCCTGCCTGGAAGCTCGCGGCATGAACGAAGGTCAGGTGGCTGAAATCGAGGAGGTTGTCGCAGATCAAGCGCGCTTCGGCGGCATAGTCGAGATGGCCATGGCCCAGGATGAAGCGATCATCGTCAAAGCCGACGGCAGGAGGAACGAGGCTGGCGTCGGCCAGCGCGGGATCGCCCATCCACACCCAGACCCAACTGTGCCGGACCACGACTGGGTAGGCGCGAACCCGTGCCTGGGGGGGCACCTTGTCCTGCCCCGGGATTTCGAGGACTTGGCCCTCGGGAGAAAACAGCAGGCCGTGGTACATGCAGCGCAGGTTGATGCCTTCACATCGGCCCAGCGACAGAGGCGCGTGCCGGTGGACGCAACGATCCTCGAGCGCATGGACCTGGCCATCGGCGTCGCGCCACAGGACGACGCGCTCGTCGAGGATGCGCATGGGCACGGGCTGCAGTTGCGCGAGATCGCTGTCCCAGGCGGCGACATACCAGCAGTTGCGGACATAGGTCATTGCGTTGTCTCCACGTTGCCTGCACTGGCCTTTTCCGCATCCATCATGCCCTGCAGCGCGCGCCTGCCGAGCACGGCCGTGCCATCGCTCTTTAGCATGAGTTCGGGGGGCAGGGCGTCCATGGTGCGGATGATCTTCTCGATCTCGACCGTGGCAAATATATCCTCTGCCACGACCGGCTTCAGATAGTCCACCATGTCGTCGACTCCCTGATGATCGGTCGAACCCATGGCGAAGAAGTAGTTGGTGGTGAAGCGCTTCGCAGGCGTTACCGCATGCCACACGCGTGACGAATTGAGGACTTCACCGGCCCGTGGATGCCCTTGGGATACGATCACTTCCCCGATGCCGGCATGGAAGCCGGGGAAGTGGAAATCCATCCCCGAAACCCGGTCGATGGGGCCGTCGAAAGCGATCCGGCCCTCGGCAACTGCCTGGCGCGAGGTATCGCGCATGGTCCTGCGGCTGCGGATGCGGCGCTCGTTCACGTCGCGCTCTTCAGGCGTTGCGGCATCGTCAGGCGTGCCGATCGACGTTGCGTGCAGATAACCAAGGTGGGTCAGGTCGAGCAGGTTGTCGTTGAGAAGCTGATAGCGGCCATCGACTTCGTGGTAATAGAATGGCTTGCTTGCGTACCCTTCGGTCCCGAAACCGATTTCCGCCATGTCGGGGATGAGGCCGGGGTCCGCCTTTGCGGCATCGCCCGGCCAGATCCAGGCCCACAGCCCCCGCTCGACCAGGGGATAGCTGCGGATCGCGTAGACGCCCGGAACCGTCGTTTGGCTTGGCACGAACGTGCACTTGCCGTGCGCATCGAAGGTGATGCCGTGATAGCCGCACTGAATGGCATCCCCCACGCGCTTGCTGGCACCGAGCGGATAGTGCCGGTGCGGGCAGCGGCCTTCCACGGCGACGGCAGTGCCATCTTCCTTGCGGTAGAGGACCACCGGCTGGTTGAGAATCCAGCGCGACAGCAGGTCTTCGCCGATCTCGTCCACGAATGCAGCCACATACCAGCCATTGCGGGGCGCATAGCTGCCTTCAGAAAAGGGATACATCTTGCCTACTCACCTTGCAGCATCGGACATCGCGGGGGCTGGCTTCAGAAGCGCCGCTTTACGCTGAGCCCCCATTCGCGCGGACGGCCGACGATCGCCGTGGCGAGGCCGAAGTTTGACGCGTTTTCGCTGGTCCCCACATAGTAGAACTTGCCGGTGAGGTTGGTGACCGAGGCCGCGACCTGCCAGGCATCGTCGGAAGAGGCCCACGTCAGCCGGGCATTGAACAGGCTGCGTCCGGGGATCAGGTTGAAGGGGTTGTTGACGGCCTGATAGTAGAAGCTTGACTGATAGGACCAGTCGATCCGGGGTGTGATCGTCCCGACCCCTGCAACTTGCGCAGCGTACTGTGCGCCGGCCGATGCCGTCCACCTGGAGGTGAACGGTGCGGTCATGCCAAGGGTGATAAGGCTCAAGGGATTGATCGAATCGTAGGCGAAATCGAGATAGCCGACTGACCCGTTCACGGTCAGTGCGTTGGTGGGGCGCCAGTTGGCCTCGAACTCGGCGCCCTGGGAATGACCGGTTCCGCCGTTGGTAGGTTGGCTGCAGGTTATGCTCGCGCTGGTTGGGCAGACGAACAAGGTCCGCTGAATGTCCTTGTAGTCGTTGTAGAAATAGGTGCCGTTGAGCGACATGGTGCGGCCATCACCGGCCTTGAAGCCGGCTTCATAAGTGGTCACGGTCTCTGGCCCGAACGGAAGGACCTGATCGGGAACGAACGGCCGGGGATTGATGCCGCCACCCTTGTAGCCGGTCGAAACCTGCGCGTAGATCATCAGGTCCTGTGAGAAGCGATAGTTGGCACCTAACCGGTAATTCCACCGCTTGTCCTTGAACGTGCCGCTAAGTCCATCGAGCCCGAACACCAGCCAGTTGGGCGTGAACGGGATGCCGGGAATGGCCGACCCATCGACGTTCGTTCGGCCGAAGGAATAGACCTTGCGGTCATCGGTGTAGCGAATGCCTCCGATCACATTCAGGTTATCCGCCAGGTGCAGTTCGAGGTTTGCAAATCCGGCGGCGCTGCGATTCTCGGACTTGTCGTCGGCGACAAAGTCATACTGGAAGACGGGGATCATGATGCGCTGCAGCGCGCGGTCGTCTGCGGTATAATAGAATGCGCCGACGGTAACGTCCGCAAGGCTGCCAAGCTGTCCGGACAGCCGCAATTCCTGCGTGAACTGTCGGTGGCTGTTACGCAGCCCTTCCTTCAGGATCGAGATCGGCGACCCGTCGACCTCGAGCACGGAATAGCCGGTCGCCTTGCGCAGGGCGGTGATCGACTTGAGCGAGAGGGTGTCCGAAATCGCGAAATCGGCGTTGGCGGTCACGCCCCAGGTTTCGGTCGAGTTTTCGGCGCGGTCAGGGAACGTCCCGGGAGCCACCTGCGCCGGAAAGCCGAAGATCGTGGTGTAATTGCCGCTACCGGCATAGTTTTCGTAGCTGGTGTAGCTTTTCGGCGCGGTCAGGAACCGGCTGTCGAAAGGGACGCCTGCGAAGGGGTTGCCGGGAGCGTACGTGCGATAGCCCTGCAACGACAAGGCCGGAGCAATGAAGGCGGCGTTGGCCAGTGTCAGCTTGGTTGCCGGTGGCTCGCTGTTGTTGCGGGCGTAATCGGCCGAGATGGTGACATCCAGGCGAGAACCGACCGGTGCATAACGCAGCGCACCGCGCAAGGAGAGCACATCGAGGCCGCCTTGCCTGCCAATCGTGCAGCTCGCGCCACTCGTCTGTGCAGGAATGGCGCCTCCCGGATTGGCGCAGCCATAGTCCAGCAAGCGGAAATAGCCATCGCGCTTGTCATAGGTGCCTGAAACCCGCGCAGACACGCCGTCGGCGAGCGGAACGTTCAGGCTTCCGCGCAGATTGATGCGATTGAAGCGGCCACTGCCCGCTTCGATCGAGCCGCCGAACTGGTCGTTCGGCTTGGCCGTGAACAGCTTGACCGCGCCGCCGAGCGAATTTTTGCCTGCCAGCGTGCCTTGCGGGCCGCGAAGGACTTCGACACGGTCCAGATCGACGAGATCGAGCACCGCGCCGAAGGTCGTGCCGTAGTAGACGTCATCAAGATAGATGCCGACGCCGGGTTCGAGCGCGAAGCTGGCATCGTCCTGTCCGATTCCGCGGATGTAGGCGGTTATCGCATTCCCGTTGATGGCAGTGGCCTGGGAAAGGTTCACGTTCGGTGCGAAAGCGCCGAGATCGAGGATGCTGGTCTGGTTGCGCGCTTCGAGCAGCTTTGCGGGCATCGCGGTAATCGCGAGAGGCGTGTCCTGGAGTCGCTGTTCGCGAAACTGCGCGGTCACGATGATTTCTTCGCTCGTTGGCGCAATGTCGGCGGCCGCAGTGCGATCCTGCACCTGGGCCTGCGCCTGCGCCAGCGATGGTGCAAAGGCAACGAGCGCCAGGACCGAACAGCTTTTCAGCCACATATTGGTTTTGGTCATCCTCTTTCTCCCATCCTGGCGCTTCGTTGTCGAACACCGTTAGGCTAACACTGTTAGACACGCTGGCAAACTTGGTCAATAGGAGGGAGATGCAGACGTCATCGGACCCGAAACTGGGCATTGAACAAATTGTCGATCAGGCGCTCGAGCTCTTGCGGGAGGAGGGCATGGATAAGCTGAGCATGCGCCGACTCGCGGCGAGGGTCGGCATCCGTGCGCCGAGCCTGTATTATTACTTTCCCGACAAGGCCGCGCTGATGGCGGCGATGATGGAGCGGCTGTTTGGCCGATGCCTGGATGCGATCCCGCCAACGGACGATTGGCGGCGCTGGATGCACGGGTTCGGACGCGCAATCTGGGAGGTGCAGGACATTTACCCGTTCACCGGGGAACTCATCACGGCAAGCATGCTCGACGCCGAATATTTTCGCCGTACGACAGCGCGCCTGCAGGCGACCCTGGCGAGGTTCGGCGAGGACGTCGACGTCCTGATGCGACTGCAGTCATCGGTTCAGGCACTGATGACCGGTTGGTCGACCTTCGCCCATGCACGCTATGCAGGCCAGCTTGGCCAGATGTTCGATGTCGAAGCGGTGGCGTTCGATAGTCTGGACGCCTTGATCAAGGGCTGGGCCAAGGACGAAGCCTGAATCAGGAAGGCGCCACTGGCCGCAGCGTCGCCCAATGGCGACCGACACCTTGTTCCCGCTTTGATTGATGCGGCGGCGGGCAATCAGGCTACTCATGCGGCCGGCGCTACCGGGAGATCAAACCGTCCTGAGCAACAAGGTTCGACCAGAGTTGCGAGAAGCACGTGCTCCAGTCACCGCCGGCCACCACTTCACATGTTTTCAGCAGTATGTTCCAAGCTTCGGTGAAGTGCTCGATTGCGATAGGACCGTAACTTTGATGCCGGTCCAGGCAATCGTGCAGGGTCGCCCGAGCTGTCGGGCTGCCCGACGCGAACTGCGCCAACAAAGCGATCATGTCGTTCACCATGGCGCCCTGCGTGGCTGCCGGGCGCTGAAAATTGTCGCGCTGCTCCGGGTACCTTTCGAACAGGCGTTCGAAGAACAGGGGAACGATGTCGACGCCGGTGAATGCCACCGCTGCGATGGAAGCATCGAACCGGGTCACCGGGCATTCGGACACGTTATTCTTCCGGAGCAATCTTGACCGTCAGCCCCTCATGGCCGTCGGTCAATGTGATCTGACACGACAAGCGGGAATTCGCCTGGCGATGGCTGGAGGAGTCCAGAAGATCGTCCTCGTCCTCGGAGAAGCCGCTTTGATCACCGTTCTCGACGTAGACGTGGCACGTCGCGCAGGAGCAGCACCCACCACAGAGTGCGAGAAGCTGGTCAAAGCCGTTGTCGCGGATCGCTTCCATGAGCGAAACGCCGGTGTTGGCAGATATGGGGGTCGAAACCCCTTGCCGGTCGACAATGTTGAGCGTGATCACGCGTTCATGCTTTCGGAAAAGAGGTGGCAGGCAGGCGCGTCAAGCGCCCGCCTGCCACTATGGTCAGTTGGTCGGCCAGCGCAGGATGAAGGGCTCGCACCCACCGACGATGCCGCCGCGGTGGCGAAGGTTCTGGCCTGGCTCGAGTTCGAAACGCGGGATGCGGGCGAACCACTCCTCGAGCAGGACCTTCATTTCCATGCGTGCGAGGAACTGGCCGGGGCAGGTATGGTGACCGCTGCCAAAGGCCATGTGATTGCGCACCTTGCGATCGAGATCGAACGCCATCGGGTTGTCGTTCATCTGCGGGCTGAGGGCATAGAGCTCGGTCGGTGCCACGACCATGTCGCCGGCCTTGAGCGTCACGCCATCGACCACGGTGTCCGCAACCACTTCGCGCGCAGATGAAACCAGCGGCAGGCGCCGCAGGCATTCGTTGATGGCAGCGTGGTGCAGATCGTGATTTGCCGCGAGCCGTTCTTGCACTTCGGGCGCTTCGGCCAGGACCCGCATGGTGAAGCTCATGAAGTTCACAACGGTGTCGAGACCGCCGACGAGAACCTGGATGGCCAGACGCGCGGATTCGCTCAGCGTCATCGGCTTGCCGTTCACTTCGCTGGTTGCGATGTGGGTCAGCAGGTCATCGCCGCCAGAGGTTTTGCGCTCCTCGAGGATCGGCGCGATGTAGGCCTTGAACGCCTCAGTTGCCTCTGCCGGAGTAATGCTGCCGTCAGGGCGGGTAAACTGGTCGGCCAGATGCTTGAGCTTCGGCAGATGCTCGACCGGAAGGTCGACCAGTTGCATGAACATGCGAAGCGGGAGCTGCTCGGCGAACTCATGGACGAAGTCGCAGCGGCCATTGCCGACAAAACCGTCGATCAGTTCGGCCGTCAGCTTGCGCACCTTCGGTTCGAGCGGATGGATCGCAGAGCCGTAAAGCTTGTCGTTCAGGACCTTGCGGAACGGACGATGTACCGGCGGGTCGAGCGACAGCGGAATGAATTCGGCATAGGCTTCGCCGGCCGTAGACTTGGGCACCAGCACCACCCGGCTCGAAAAGCGGGTCGCGTCCGAATAGACCTGGTTGATCAGGTCTGGTGAAAGCGCGATCCAGTGGCCTTCGTTGTAAGGCGACCAGACGATTTCGTGGGGCGTGGACTTCTGGAGTTCGGCCCACGCCACGTGCAGGTCATGCTGGCCGTGAAACGGGTTGTAGATGTCAAAGTCGACGATCCGGTCCGGCGGCACATCGGCCGCCGGGGTTGCGAGTGTGGCTGCGTCCGACATTCAAGCCTCCGCTTTTGCAAAGGCGTTGCTGGGCAACTTCGGCGCGATTTCCTGAGCCATGCGGCGCATGGATTCGTTCCACGGCGTGGGATTGTCGATGTAGTCGTAGCTGTACAGGAGCAGCGTGCCGAAGCCTCCGCCGAGCTTGTCCGTCCATGCCTCAAACTTTTCCTGCACCGTTTCGGGTGAGCCGACGATCCAGAAGTTGTCAGCCAGGAATTCGAGCGTCACGTCGGAAACCGAAAGGCTGGTGCCTTCGACCATGGCTTCGGCGATGCCGAAGGCGTGATAGGTCGGCAGCAGATATTCCTTCCACGCGCGGCCCATGCCGCCTTCAAGCGCAAGCTTGCGCGCTTCGGCATCGGTATCGGCGATGAACACATCGCGGACGACGCGGTGCTTGGTGCGATCACCGGGACGCCCTGCTTCGGCTGCTGCCTGAGCGAAGATATCGAAGTGATCGACCAACGCCGAGTTGCTCGAGAATACCGAGCAGGGCGAATAGCCATGTGTGCCTGCGTAGCGGATCGAAGGCGAATTGGGGCTGAGGCCGGTCATCGCCATGGGCATCGTGCCGCCCCACGGCTTCTGGTCACGAACCGGATGCGCTGCATCGCCTGCCGGAATGCCGGCGTTCCAGAATTCGCCCTCGTAGTCGAACGCCTCGCCTTTCCAGATCATTTCCATGATCTTGACCGATTCCGTCAGCATCCGGTGGTTCTTCGACAGATCCTTGAAGCCGCGCATGCGAGCGTCGCCGGGATAAGCGCCCGGCGCGACACCCATCTGGTAGCGACCCTTAAGGATATGGCTGAGCCAGGCCGACTGCGCGGCTAGGGTGGCAGGGTGATAGTACGGAAGCAGGTGAGCGAGTGGCCCGAGCTTGATCCGCTCGGTCTGGCGCGCTGCGGCAGCAATGACGAGTTCGGGGCTGGGGATGGCTTCCCAGTTGAGGGTAGCGTGCTCGCCAATCCAGTATTCGCTGAAACCGGCCTGATCAGCGGTAACGGCCTGCGCAACGGCCCAGTCGAACACCTCCGAAGGCGTACGCTCTGGCGGCAGGAACGGGGTCTGGAACATACCGACTTCCATGGCATCTCTCTCCATCGTGCAAGTTTTGCGGGACCACTACGGTTTATTACACGTGTGCGATTCGTATCTTGATCCCGGTCAAAAATCCAGCATTTTTCCGACGAGTCATCGGATCTTATAGCACAGGCGTAATATAATTGACATTCTGCGGGGTGTGAGTAGTCCAAAATGATGACTGCCAGCACCGTATCTGCCCGCAAGGCCCGACCGCTTGCCACAGGCACGCGCGAACGGTTGATCCTCGAAGCCGAGTCGCTTTTTGGAGAGCGTGGGATCGACGGCGTCACCATGCGCATGATCTGCGAGGCGGCCGACCAGAAGTTTGCAGGGTCGGTCCAGTATCACTTCGGCGATCAGCTTGGTCTTCTCTATGCAGTCTTCGAGTACCGCGAGGAACAACTGCAGCCTCGCCGCGAAGCTCTGCTGGAAGAGGGGCGACGGACTGGTCAGCTGGACAATCTACGGTTCCTGCTGCGGATCATGTTCGAACCGAATTTCGCGATGTACGAAGAGCAGGGGATCATCTCGTACATGCGCTGCCACGCTGCCTATCTTGCCACGCACAGGCCGCGCGGTGTCGAACATCCGGTTGATCGGGGCAGCCCGGCCACCCGGGCCATGCGCGAGACGATGACGTTGCTGGAAAAACGCCTCGTGGCCCTTGGCCCGCAACTGGCAGCGTTTCGGCTGGAATGTGTCGGAGCGATGTTCCTGCAAGGGGTGACGCAATACGCTTCGGGACCGGAGCATTCCGGCATGACCCCGCGCCAGTTCTTCGACGATATGCTGGATATGATGACGCAGTCGATTTCGGTCCTGCCCAGGGCGCGCTAGTCCCTGCTGAACAGCGGCGGGATGAGGGCGAGCTCGTCTCCAGTCGAGGTGATATCGAGATAGTCTCCCAATCGCCGGATTGCGTCGGCGTTTGCGCGAAGGTCTTCAGGCTCGTGGCAGGGCTCGAACCAGCCTTCCCCTACGGCAAAGCCTACGCGGGCAACCTTCCCCGACGAGCTGCTGAAGATTTCTCCATTCAGATCGGTCGAACGATGCGCCAGCCACAAGACTGTCGCAGCGACGGCTGAGGGCGGACCCATTGGCACGCGACCTTCACGAATGTCATCGCGCCAATCCTCTCCTTCGGTGTCCTTCCCATTGAAGAAAGCATCCCGGTTCATGCGCGTTACAGCCATGGGCGCTACGGCATTGACGGTAATGCCGGTCCCGATTGCTTCGCGTGCGAGGCACTTGGTGAAGCCTGCAACACCCAGCTTTGCCGCGCCATAGTGCGCCAGGGTTTCATTACCCCCGAAGCCCGCATTGGATGTGGTGTTGATGATCCGCCCATAGCCTTTTGCGGCCATGAACGGCCATACTGCCCGGGACATGTAGAATGTACCGTCGAGCGTCACGGACTGCATGGCGCGCCACGCATCGTCCGTCAGTTCGGTCAGGCTGGCGAAGCTGATGATACCGGCGTTGTTGACCAGCACGGTAACTTTGCCGAAAGCCGCGATGGCAGCATCGATGACTGCTTGGGCACCGCCTGCCTGCGCAATCGAATCTGTATTGGCGATCGCGCGCCCGCCGGCTGATGTAATCTCGTCCACGACCGCTTGCGCGTACAGGCCCGACCTGCCGTCCCCGTCCGGCCCCGAGCCGACGTCGTTCACGACGACCGCAGCGCCACGGGCGGCGAAGGCCAGGGCGTATTCACGCCCCAGCCCACGCCCCGCCCCTGTGATGACGACGACGTCGTCGTCATAGCGCATCGGTTCTGACGGGGTATTGGTCATGCCGGGATCTCGAACAAGCCAGCTGAGCCCATGCCGCCGGCGACGCACATCGACACGACCGCATAACGAACGCCACGACGCCGTGCTTCGATCAGCGCATGACCAGCGAGACGGCTGCCGGTCATGCCGAAGGGATGGCCAATGGCGATACCACCGCCGTTGACGTTCAGTTTGGCCGGATCGATCCCTAGCTTGTCACGGCAATAGAGTGCCTGGCTGGCGAACGCTTCGTTGATTTCCCACAGTCCGATATCGTCGACAGTCAGGCCGGCACGTTCGAGCAGTTTGGGGATGGCAAAGACCGGCCCGATGCCCATTTCCTCGGGCTTGCAGCCGACCGACTGGAAACCGCGGAACAGGCCAAGGATTGGCAGTCCTTCACGTTCGGCCGTTTCGCGATCCATGAGCACTTGTGCCGATGCGCCGTCGGACAGCTGGCTGGCGTTTCCGGCAGTGACGAAGCGCCCTTCCTTGATGATCTGCCCATCTTTCCAGACGGGCTTAAGCTTGGCGAGGCCTTCCAGGGTCGTGTCGGCACGGATGCCTTCGTCACTGGCGAGCGTGACTGTCTCGGTGCCGCTGATCGATCCATCGCGTTCCACGATGTTCTTTTCGACCGTGATAGGAGTAATTTCAGCCGCAAAGCGGCCATCGCGTGTCGCGGCGGCTGCACGAAGGTTGCTCTCGAGCGCGAAAGCGTCCTGGTCTTCACGGCTGACGCCATAGCGCTCTGCAACAATCTCGGCCGTTTCGATCATGGCCATGTAGGCGTGGGGATCGCCTGCAAGAACTTCTGCGGGCTGCGAACGATAGGTGGGGGCGTGCGCATTGCGCGTGTGGGTGATCGATTCCGCACCGCCAGACAGACCGACGTCGATGTCGCCTGCGATTATCGCCCGCGCGATGTAAGCAAGCGTCGTCAGGCCCGAGCCGCACTTGCGGTCGAGCGTTGTCCCCGGAATGCATTCCGGCAGGCCAGCGGCGATAACTGAAGTTCGCGCCAGGTTCGAACCTTGCGTGCCCCACTGCGTGCCGACGCCAATGGCGACATCTTCGATCCGCGCAGGATCGATCCCCGCGCGCTCGATCGCCACGTTCATGACATGCGCGGTCATCCGCGGTGCGTCCGTGTTATTGAAGGCGCCCTTGAAGGCCCGCGCAACTCCGGTGCGGGCGGTGGAAACGATCGCTGCTTCACGCATGTTGGAATGTCCTGCAGTTTGCTTCGAGAAAGGCGAGCGTTTCAGCCGCGAAACGCTCGGTGAATTGGTGGTGGAGCCAATGGCCTCCGCCCGGGTAATGACTGATCGTCAGGTTGTTTATACGCCTCAGCCTGCTTTCCGCCGGCATCGGGATCCAGCCGTCATCGCCATAGGACAGGAGCACCGGGCAGGTTATTGCTTCGAGAATCTCGTCGAGGTCGGTCGCCCGCTGATCTTCCGGAGCGCGCAGGCGGACCCTCGGATCGAACTTCCAGCGCCAGCCCTTGCCTTTGTCAAATGCCACGGCATGGTTGGCCAGATGGGCGATCGTTTCAGGCGCCAGCCGAGGCTGTTCGCGTTGCATGCGCTGGCAGGCTTCGTCGATGGTCCGATAGTGCCGTGTCGAATTGAGGCCGAATGCCTGCCGCCTTTCAAGCCAATCCCGCATGCGCACCGGATAGGGAACTGGATTATTCGCTTCATCGCGCTGGATCGGCATCTCGATGCATTCGATCCCGGCGCACGCCAGGACCCGATCAGGAAATGCTGCGGTGACACGCAAACCGATCGCGCCACCAAGCGAATGACCGACGATTGCGTAACGCTCCAAGCCAAAAGCATCGGCAACATCGGCAATGTCTGCGGCATAAGCGGGAAGGGCATATCCGTCCCTGCCAGCCCAGTCGCTATCGCCATGTCCTCTCAAGTCGGGTGCAATTATCCGGAACTTCCGGGCCAGTGCCGAAGCAATCCAGTCCCAGCTTCTGCAATGATCCCGCATGCCATGGATGAGCATGACCGCTGGGGCATCCTGACTGCCCCAGGTTGCCACATTTATGCGGCGGCCATCGACAAAGACCGGAGTCGAGGCTGGCTGCGTGCGCATCAGGCAGTTGGCGCGGTCAGCAGATCACGCAGTCCGCGCCGGAGGATCTTGCCGGTAGGGCCTTTCGGCAGTTCTTCCAGGAAATGTACCGCGCAGGGCCGCTTGTAGCTCGCAATATGCTCGGCGCATCTTTCAATAACGTCCGCCGACGTGACCTTGGCATTGTCGGCAAGCGCGACAAACGCCACCGGCACTTCGCCCAGCACGTCGTCTTCCTGCGCGACCACCGCGACTTCGGTGACGCCATCGATACCGTAGATCACTTCCTCGATGTCTGCGGGATAAATGTTCTGGCCGCCGCGAATGATGACGTCCTTCTTGCGATCGACGATGTAGGCAAAGCCGTCAGTCTCGATGATTCCCACATCACCTGTGTGCAGCCAGCCGTCTTTCAGAGCCTGCGCGGTGTCGTCCGGCGCGTTGTAGTATCCCGCCATCACGTTCGGGCCCTTGATGACGAATTCGCCCGGGGTGCCCCGAGGAAGCAGAGCGCCTTGCTCGTCCATTGCCTCGAGTTCCATGCCATCCAGCACGCGGCCAATGGTCTTGCCGCGTTCGATCTCTCCAGCCGAATTGCAGTGAACTTCGCAAAGGGTGACGAGCGCCGCCGCCTCGGTCAGGCCATAGCCCGTGAGAATTTTTGCCTCGGGGTTGGTTGCTGCCAACACGCGCTGAAGCAGGGCCGAGGGAACCGGCGCTCCGCCGGTCATGATCCGTTTGAGAGTGTGCAGGGCGCCCGGTCGCAGTCCGGGGTGATCGACGATCTTCTGCAGCATCGTGGGCACGGCAGGCATGAAGGTGCAGCCATGTCGCTGGATCGCCTGAACACAGCGTTCTGGTTCGAACCTTGGGAGCAGGACGAGCATGGCGCCTGTCAGCAGCATGGCATTGATGCACTGATTGAGGCCGAACGTGTTGTAGAGTGGAAGGGCACACAGGATGACGTCTTCACCGGTCAAACCGAGCCATCCAGGCGTCGCGTCATAATTGGCAGAGAGGCTGAGCGCGGTCAGCATGACGCCTTTCGACTTTCCGGTCGTTGCGCTGGTATTGAGCAGCAGGACAACGTCGGCGATGCCCACGTGTTCGAGCTCGGTCTGCGGAGTCGCCGAAAGCTTCGCTCGCTCGAGCGAAACGAAGCCATGCCGTTCTTGAGGGTTGCCGCACAGGATGGCGAGGCGAAGCGAGCCCGCATCCTCGCGGACAGACGGCGGTAGCCGGTCGCGAAGATCGTCGTGCAGGATGACCACGTCGAGCGCGCAGCTTGCAATCGCATGTGCGAGTTCGCCGGGCCGGTAGTAGATGTTCAGGGGCGATACCGTCGCTCCAAGCATGAACAACGCTTGCTGCACGACAATGAATTCCGGTTCGCTCGGCACCATGATCCCGACGCGGGAACCGGGCCCTATGCTCAGGTCGCGCAATGCGCCGGCTGCCAGGAAAACCCTGTCGGCCAGCTCGGAAAACGTGATCCGCGCATGACCATAGATAATGGCAGTGCGATTGCCGCTATCGCGTGCCCGCTCAAGCAGATGACGCGCGCGGTTAAAATTGGCTTGATCAGGCATGGCTAACTCTTTGGGGACTGGCCGCGTGCATCTCTGCCGCCGGGTTGGATATTCGATAAAAACGTGCGGCCGTCCCGGAGAACAAGGCTGCCCTTTCATCAGCGGATGCTGCAGTGGTTAGGCGCTTGAAGGTGTTCCACAGCGTTCGGTAGGGATACATGGCCTTGTCGACGGGGAAGTTGCTCTCGAACATGCAGCGCTTC
The DNA here is from genome assembly GCA_026400375.1 of Novosphingobium sp. Taxonomy (GTDB): domain Bacteria; phylum Pseudomonadota; class Alphaproteobacteria; order Sphingomonadales; family Sphingomonadaceae; genus Novosphingobium. Next base: position 40,845 of record JAPLPG010000202.1, read on the forward strand.
GCGCCAAAAAGTTCGATGCATGTTTCGACGTAGGGGCGCCATGCATCGGCCAGGGCCTGCGAAGCAGGAGGGCAATCTGCAAGATGCCATTTTGCGCCACAAACGATCATGCCGAAGCCACCGATCTTGACAGAGACGTTCGGACGCAGCGCCAGTTGCGCCATGTCCTGCCGCCACCGCGCGAAAAGTTCTTCTTCGCGACCTTCGTAGAGGCCAACGCCGAGAATGCAGCCTATGTGATCGAGCACGATGGGAAGATCGCTCAGCGCATCAGCCATCGCGCAGAGTTCGCCGAGCTGGCAGTTGTAGAGCATAGCGTCGTAGCTGAGCCCCATCCGCATCACGGTTCGCAAACCTTCGCGGTAGGCCGCGTCTGCGAGCAGGCCCTCGGGTGCGGGGCGAAGCACGACCCCGTTGGGGAAATTTGGATCTCGCGACACGCTATGGCGAATGCCGCGAAGCCTGCCATCCGCGGCGGCCTGATGGGCAAGCAGCACTTCTTCTACCGCCGAGCCGAGAGTGAGATCGGCAAATCCAACGATTGCCTCGGCTACCCTGGGTAAACCTCTGGCTCGGGCCTGATCGGCCATTGCGGAGACTTTTTCAGTTTCGCCCACGGGCGTGAGGTGCGCCGGACCGGTGGTACGGTAGCCATAGTGTGCCTGGACGAAGACAGTTGCCTGGACAGCGTGGCCGCAGGCCAGATCCTCGGCGATTTCATCGAGGAGATAAGGACGACCATCCTGCTCCCATAAGTGATGATGGGCATCGACGATGGGGAGGGTGGGATCCAGTACCGGCTCGTCGGCACGCGCAAGCCATTCGCGGTCGGGCAAGGGATAGCGAAACCGTCCCGTCACATCGAGTCCCATGAATCCGCTCCCTTCATCGCTTATGATCCGATAATGTTTCGGCGAAAGAAAAATTGCAACCCTTCAAAAATCCATACTTTCCGCAGGGAATCGCAATTATGAGATTATGGTCTTGGAAAAAATCCGATAAAACGTCGCTTTTTCTTTTGACATGCGAAAAGCGGCAAGCTTACAAGAATGACAGAGGCCGGACGCTCCGCAGACAGCGGCGAGTCTGGCGAATGGCAGGGTGAGGAATCCGATGGGCTTCAGTCAGGTTGCGGTGCTAGCCTCCGCGCAAACCGAGTTGCGTCCGGCATGGCGCGACGCACAGCATATCGATCTAATTTCGTCGGTCGTGACGAACGTCTTCAAGGGCACTGGCCTGTCAATCGATGACGTTGATTTCGTCATCGATTCCGGCAGCGACGTACTCGACGGTCGCTCGATCTCGAACTGCGGCTTTCTTGGCGCTCTGGGTGCCCATCACAAGGAAGAAGCCCGCGTCGAGGAAGACGGTCTGTGGGGCGCGCTTTACGGGGTGAACAAGATCCGTTCGCGCTCATCGTCGATCGGGCTGATCGTTGCCTATTCGAAGCCGTCGGAATCCAACATCGACTTGTATTGGTCAGCCATGGTTGAGCCGTTCTACCAGCGCCCGGTGGGCTTCGGTCAGAAGGCAGCGCTTGGCATTCAGGCGCAGCGCTATCTCGCTGCCCATGGCATCAAGGACGATGCCCTGGCCGAGATCGTCGCTCGCCGCTGGGCCGATGCAGCCGTCGGCGGCAAGGTTGCAATGGGTGAGGCTCCCGACGCCGCTGCAGTGCTTGCAGGTACCGAAGCTGCCTGGCCCCTGACGGATCTGATGATTTCCCGGCCGCTTGACGGTGCCGTGGCAGTCCTCATCGGCAGCGAAGACGTAGCGCGTCGAACCGGCCGTCCGCCTGTGTTCATCACAGGCATGGGCACCAGCATGGAAACGCATGCGCTGGCCGAGCGGACCGCCAACAAGCTTGATTCAGTGGCCAACGCCACCAGAATGGCGCTCGGCAAGGCGGGCTGGTCGTCCGGTGCCGAGGCCGATGTGGTCGAACTGAGCGGCAGTTCGGTCGTCGGCGAACTCATGGCGCTGGAAGGCATGGGCATTGCCGCCGAAGGTCACGGTGCCGATGTGGCGACGAGCGACAAGGTCAATCGTTCGGGCGGCGCGCTTCCGGCCGATCCGATCATGGCGACCGGCCTGATCCGTCTGGCCGAAGCTGCCAAGAAGCTTTCCGCACCTGTCGCGGCAGGAGCCAGCGCTCCTTCCAAGGCCATTGTCCACGGCACCGGCGGTGTCGCGATGCAGACCAACTGCGTCTTCACTCTCGAGGTTTGATCATGGGTCGTGAAGTAGGAATCGTCGGCGTCGGTCAGACGCACCACGCGCGTCGCCGTACGGATGTCAGCCAGGCGGGCCTTGTCCGCGAAGCGGTCGATCGTGCCCTGGCTGACGCAAACCTGTCGATGGAAGACATCGACACCATCGTGATCGCCACTGGCCCTGTGCTTTTTGCCGCAGTCAATCAGCCTGAAAAATGGGTTGTAGATGCGATCGGAGCCCAGGGCAAGTCGGTCGTCCGCCTCACCAGCGGTGGTGGGGCAGGCTTTGCAGGAGCTCTTGCCGGGTACTATCAGGTCGCGGGCGGATATTCCGAGCGCACGCTGGTCGTGGCGTACGACAAGCTTTCCGAAGGCCAGTTGCAGTATTCGATCTCGACCCTTTACGATCCCTTCTGGGGCCGTGAGTTCGCGGTCGGGATCATGGGCTTCTCGGCCGCCTACTGGCGGGCTCGCATGGATGTGCTGGGTCACACCGAGGAAGCTGCTGCGATGGTCGCTGCAAAGAACCGCAACAACGCCATCAAGAACCCCTACGCGCACCAGAAGAAGCAGGTCACTGTCGAGGACGTGCTCAATTCGAAGGCGTTGTGCTGGCCGATCAAGCTCCTCGACGTTCCGCCGATCTCGGACGGCGCCGCAGCGATCGTACTGGCTTCGGACAAGGTTGCGCATCATTCGACGACGAGGCCCGCGTGGATTCGTGGCATGGCCTACTGCTGCGAGGCCGACAACGCGCCCGAGCGTTCGCTGATGCTCTCCGAACCGCTCGCAATCGCCTCTCGTCAAGTGTATCGCGCTGCGGGCATCACCAATCCGCGCCGCCAGTTCGACGTCGTTGAGGTACAGGAGCCTTACTCCTGCTTTGAACTCAACTACTACGAGAGCCTTGGCCTGTGCCCGCCCGGTCAGGCGGCAGAGCTGATTGCCTCGGGTGCCACGCAGGTCGATGGCGATATTCCGGTCAACCCGTCGGGCGGCTGCATGGGCGCCAATCCCATCGGCGCGGTCGGCGTGATCCGACTGATCGAGGCCGCGACCCAGGTCATGGGCCGCAATGAAACCCACCAGATCAAGGACGCCAAGACGGCGCTCGTTCAGTCTGGCGGCGGCTGGGCCAACCTGCGCGGCTGCGCCGTGCTCAGCGCCTGAGGAGGGAGAAGAACCGATGTTCTACGCACCTGATACTGCACCGATCGATCTGCCCACCTTCAAGAGCACGATCTCTCTTCCCTACACGCTGACTCCCGGAAAGGCGGCCGGTACTTTCCTTGCGGAAATGCCCAACCGCCGGATCGTGGCGTCCCGCTTTGCCGATGGTTCCGTCATTGCACCGGCGCAGGACTTCTCGCCCAAGGATGGCGAGGAACCCGTCGAACTCGTGCAGGCGCCCGAAACCGGCGAACTGACGGGTTTTACACGGGTGGACGGGGTCGTTCTTGGCCTGGTGAAGCTGGATGGCTGCCGGAACGCCTTCGTGCATCGCATTCTTGCCGATATGGCGGACGTCAAGGTTGGCCAGCGCGTTGCCGCGCAGTGGTCTGCCAGTGATGAAGGTACCTCCATCCTGGCGATCGAGGGTTTTGTCATTGCTGCCGATGCGCCCGTCGGCGAGGTCAAGCCGCTTGTCGGTCCGGCAGAGCCGCTCGGCGTCATCAACTACGGCATGGCGCTGCACTATGATCACGCCTACGGTCCGTACTACGGTCGCATGTTCGACGAACTGAAGGAAAACGGGGTCGTCATGGGCGTTCGCGGGTCGAATGCAGATGAGGCTCTGTTGCCACCGCGCGAGATCGACGACATCACTCACAAGCGGACCGGCACATGGAAGGCCTGTGCCGATACCGGCACGATCCGCGCTTGCTCGCTGATCAACATGGAAGTCTACGGGCAAACGCGCCCCGTGCCTTACGCCTATGCCGAAATCGTGCTCGATGGTGCCTCGACCAAGATGATCCACATCATCGAAATCGACGACCTGGAAGTCGCCAAGCAGCAGATCAAGCCCGGCACGCGCGTCCGCGCCGTCTGGACGAAGGGCGAGCGCAAAGGCGCCGTTTCCGACATCGAGCGTTTCGAGGTCATTGAAGGGTGACCAACTGGACCGTCACGACGCTGCGCATAGGCGAGCTTTACCTGCCACATGGCGGGGCACTCATGCGCGATCCGGTGCATGTCTGGCTTGTCCGCGGCGACGTGGCGGGCAAGCCGGTCAACGTGCTGGTTGATAGCGGCATGGCCGATATACCCACTGTCTTGGCTCGACTGAGGGTGAGCGGGAAGGGTGGCGGACACGAGGCACTTCAATCGGTGCTTGCGAGTGAAGGGCTTGCACCATCCGACATCGATCATGTGATCTGCACCCATCTGCATTTCGACCACGCTGACAATCTGGACCTGTTCCCGGATGCCTGCGTGGTCGTGCAGCGGGCCGAGCTCATGGCTGCGGTCGATCCTGTTCCGTCGCAGCGCGTCTTCTACTGGAAATCGACTCTCAACAACCTGATGGCGCGCAAGCGTCCGGCACAGCTGCAACTGGTCGATGGCGACACCGACTTCCTCCCCGGGATCAGACTGCTCAGCGTCCCCAGCCATACCGAGGGCATGCAGGTTGTTGTGGTCACGACGGAGAAGGGACGCGTAGCGCTCGTCTCCGACCTTGGCGACCATTACCGGTATTGGTTCCCGGCCGACCCCCGCGCGACGGCCCACCCGCAGCGATCCTTGTCGGACGCCTTCATAACCGGCAATATTCGTAGCGAGAGCGAAAGAACATGGCAGGCTGCCATGCGCCGCGTTCGCGACAATTCCGATATCGTCGTGCCAGCGCACGACTTCCGTATTCCGGTGCGAATGCCCGAACAGTGGTTCGCCATTCCGGACAGCACAGCCGGCGACCTGGCGCACGTGCCGCCACCCGCCGACGAGAACTGACAGGGGCACTTTCATGGCTTACGAAGACATTATCTACGAGGTCAGCGACCGCATCGCGACTGTCACGCTCAATCGGCCCGACGCGATGAACGCGACGACCGACAATCTCTATGCCGAGATGCAGGACCTCATTCCGAAGATTGCTGCGGACCCCGGCGTTTCGGTCGTCATTCTTACTGGCGCTGGCCGTGGGTTTTGCGCCGGTGCAGATCTCAAGGCAAGCAATCCGAAGCTGACGCCCATCCAGCGCCGCGCCCGCCACCGCTGGATCCTGCGCGATGTCCTCGAGCCTTTGTACAAACTGGAAAAACCGGTGATCGCGGCGGTCAATGGGGCTGCAGCAGGTGCTGGTGCCAACATTGCCCTGTCTTGCGACTTCATCATCGCCAGCGAAAAGGCCACGTTCCTTCAGGCCTTTGCCAAGGTAGGTCTCGTGCCGGACCTCGGTGGCCTGTTCTTCCTTGCCCGGGCCGTCGGCATCAACAAGGCCAAGGAACTGTGCTTCACCGCACGCAAGGTCGATGCCGCAGAGGCACTTGCGATCGGTATCGCCAACAAGGTTGTGCCACACGATGATCTGATGGCAGAGGCTCGTGCCCTGGCGGTGCAGATTGCCGCCGGATCGCCGACCGCCACGGCAATGACCAAGCGTTTGCTGAACATGTCGCAATCCGCAACGCTGGAGCAAATGCTCGAGTTCGAAGGTTACGCGCAGACGGTTGCCTATCTCACCCCCGAATATGTCGAAGGCGTCACCGCTTTTCGCGAAAAGCGTACGCCGGACTTTGCCGGTGCAGCCGAACGCGCAGCTGCGGCGCAGGATTGACGGAGCGGCTCCATGGATTTCAATTACAGTCCTTCAGAGAACGATTTCCGCATGGAACTGCGGACCTGGCTCGCCAATACCCTGCCCAAGGGGTGGGGGGAGACCGTTTTCGAGCCCGAAGACGAGCATGAGCGGGCCATGTTCCGCCTCGACTGGGAGCGCAAGCTTCATGCTGGCGGGTGGAGCGGGATCAACTGGCCCAAGGAGTACGGTGGCCGGGGCGCAACGCTGATCGAGCGGGGCATTTTCGCCGAGGAAATGGCGCGCGCGTCCGCTCCCGAAGGCATCAACATCATCGGCCACAATCTGGCTGGCACCACGATTCTTGCCCACGGTACGGAAGCACAGAAGAAGCGCTTCCTGCCGCCGATCATCTCGTCGGACGAGATCTGGTGCCAGGGCTTTTCCGAACCAAACGCCGGTTCTGACCTCGCTTCGGTTCGCACACGCGCCGAGCTGGTCGGCGACAAGTTCATCGTCAACGGCCAGAAGATCTGGACCAGTTATGCCCAGTACGCGCAATGGTGCTTCGCTCTCGTTCGCACCAATCCCGACGTGCCCAAGCACAAGGGGCTGTCCTTCCTGTTAATCGACATGAGCTCGCCCGGAATCACCATCCGGCCGCTCCGTCAGATCTCGGGTGAATCGGAGTTCAACGAAACGTTCTTCGACAACGTCGAGGTGCCGGCCGAGAACATCGTCGGTGACGTCAACGAAGGCTGGAAGATTGCGATGACCACGCTTGCCTACGAGCGTGGTCCAGAGGACGCGCTTGGCCGCCAGGTCCGCTTCAAGCAGGAACTGGACAAGCTCGTGGCGACGCTGTGCCAGACTATGCAGGGCGGCCACGCGGCCATCGACAATCCGTCCATTCGCCAGAGGCTTGCCCGCGCGATAACCGAGATCGAGATTGTGCGGCTCAACGCCTTGCGCTCTTTCAGCCTCTACCTCGATGGCGGTGATCGCGGTGCCGATGCATCGATGACCAAGCTATACTGGAGCCATGCCGCCCAGACCATGTACGAAGTGGCGATGGACGCGCTTGGTCCTCTGGCACCGCTTTCCGGCAACGACCCTGCGGCGAGCGCGATGGGACGCTTTCAGCTGAGCTGGCTGCAATCCAAGGCATTCACAATCTATTCCGGATCTTCGGAAATCCAACGCAACATCATCGGCGAGCGCGTACTCGGCCTGCCGCGCTGAATCACCCACTTCGGACTTGGTCCCAGGAATCCATACCATGAACTTTGCTTTCGATGAGGAACAGAAGAGCCTTGGAGATACCGTGTCTCGCCTGCTGGCGGATCACACGGCCCTTCTTGCACCTGATCTTTCGACCGATGCAGCAGGTCCGGCGTGGGATGCGTTGGCCGAACTCGGGCTGTTTGCGATGATGGTGCCGGAAGATCACGGCGGTGCCGGCCTGACCACGGTCGATCTGGCACTTTCCGTCGAAGCGATGGGCGGCGCGCTTGCTCCTTTGGCCGCCATCGATGCGCTTCTTGTCACCGACTTGCTGGTGCGCCACGGGACGCCATCCCAGCAGCAGGACATACTCCCGCGGGTTGCGGCAGGCGAGCTTCGTGTCGCCGTTGCCATTGCCGAACTGGGTTGCGGAGATGCACCTGAGGATGTTGCCGCCAGGGTCTCGAACGACAGGCTGACCGGTACGAAGATGCTTGTGCGCGAAGCCGCGCAGGCCGACATGTTTGTAGTCGTTGCACAATCGGCCTCGGGTCCTGCCGTGTTCCTTGTGCCGGCTGATGCACAGGGCGTGTCCGTTCGGCTTCACGAAGACATCGACCCGACGTCGGCGATGGGCGAAGTCACTTTTGCAGATGTAGCCCTGGACAGCGCCGCGCTGCTGGGTTCGGCCAACCCGGGACGAGCTGTTGCAAGGTTGTTCGATGGCGGCGCTGCACTATCTGCGCTCCTGCATCTTGGCATTGCTTCGCGAATGCTGGCTACGGCGGTAGATTATGCTCGGACCCGAGTGCAGTTTGGCCAGGCCATCGGTTCGTTTCAGTCGATCAAGCATCGTTGTGCCGACATGGCCGTCGCGGTCGAATCCGCACGGTCGGCCACGTATTACGGCATTTGGGCGTTCTCCGAAGATGCACCCGACCGGGCTCGCGCCGTTTCCATGGCAAAGGCCTATTCCGGCGAGGTCGCCCGTCATGTCTGCAACGAGACGATTCAGATCCATGGCGGGATGGGTTTCACCTGGGAGCTTGGTCTGCATCGGTTCCTGCGGCGCGCCAAGGTTATCGAACACGGGTTTGGCTCGTCGACATGGCACAATGAGCGCGTGCTGGTTGAAACGCTGCGGATGCAGGACGCCGATCTCGATGCCAAGCTCGCCGCGGCCTGATCGATGAGCACCACACTGCCTGGACAAGTGGCGCTGTTGGCCGAGCTGTTCGCTGCCGGTGGCTGGAAGGACCTGCGCATTGAAAGCGCCGGGTTGAACGTACTGTTGTCTGCCGATGGTGATGCAGTGCCGTTGGGTGCGGCCTCGGTTGCAGCGGATCAGCCACTGCCCGTGGTCCCCGTCCCGGTATCGCAGACGGCAAATCCGCCGGTTGCAGAGGCTGCGGCGCCAGCTGGCCCTGACGCTTCGACGAACTGGACGGAGGTGCGGGCTCCCAATCTGGGAACATTCTACCGTTCGCCAAAGCCTGGCTCGGCGCCATTCGTCGAGATCGGGCAGAAGGTGAGCGCTGAAACCGAATTGTGCCTGCTTGAGGTGATGAAGCTGTTCACTTCGGTGAAGGCTGGCGCGAGCGGGACGATCCGCAAGGTTTGCGTGGAGGATGGCATACTGGTCGAAGGTGGCCAGGTCCTGTTCCTCATCGAAGCTGACTGACATTTACGCCGACGCAACGACGTCGGCCGATAGAAGGGAGTGCGTGGGGTATGGCCCACATCGATTTTCTCGATGAGACGATGCGCGATGGCCAGCAGAGCCTTTGGGGGTTGCGCATGCGCGCCGGCATGGCTCTGCCGGTAACACCACTGATCGACCGGACCGGGTTCAGCACGATCGATCTGACAGGCGGCGGCATGCTCGACGTGCTGACGCGCTACTGTCAGGAAAATTACTGGGAAGGTCTCGATCTTCTGGTCGCCTCCATGCCCAACACGCCATTGCGTGCAGGCCTGCGTGCCAATGCCAACGTCACCTTCGGGATCACGCCACCGGCATTGATGGACCTGTGGGTCCAGCGCCTGTGCGCGCACGGCATCCGCTCGTTCTGGATCTATGACGTGCTCTTCGGCATGGACAACATGCTGCGCCTTGCCAAGGTCGCCAAGGAAGCCAATGGCGCCAAGGTAGCCGGTGCGATCATGTTCGCGCTCTCGCCTGTGCACACAGACGAGTTCTTCATCTCGAATGCCAAGAAGCTGGCAGACAGCCCGCACGTCGATTCCATCCTGCTCTACGATACTGCAGGCGTGCTCGAGAAGGACCGCATCCAGCAACTCGTTCCCGGTCTGGTAAAGGCCGCGGGCGGGAAGCCAATCGAATTCCATTCGAACAACCTGCTCGGCATGTCGGCCAAGGCCTACCTAGATGCGATCGACTGCGGCGTATCGGTCATTCACACGGCAAGTCGGCCCATGGCGAACGGCCCTTCGGTGCCTTCGACAGAGATCATGGCGCGCAACATCCAGCTGCGGGGCCACACGCACAGCCTCGATGAGTCGCTCTTCCAGCCCGTTGCCGACCATTTCCGCGCAGTGGGCAAGGCATCGGGCAACCTTGTCGACCAATATGCTGAATATGATGAATTTTCGATCCAGCACCAGATTCCCGGTGGCATGATGGGCACGTTCAAGGCCCAGCTTGCCATGCACAAGATGATGGACAAGCTTCCCGAAGTTCTCGACGAGGTTGCCGCCGTCCGGCGCGATCTGGGCTATCCCGGCATGGCAACGCCCTTCAGCCAGCTCGTGGGCATCCAGGCGGTACTGAACGTGGTTACGGGCAAGCGCTATGGCACGGTGCCCGATGAAGTGATCCAGTATGCCGCGGGCTTCTACGGCCAGACGGTGGCACCGGTCGATGCCGATGTGCTCGACAAGATCATGGCAGCACCCCGTGCCAAGGAAGTGATCGCCAATCCTCCCGAAATGCCGGACCTTGACGAGCTCAAGAAGCGCTATGGCACCGAGGACGATGATGAGCTGATCTATCGCGCCTTTGTGCCGCAGCCAGACATCGACAAGATGCGCGCGGCCGGACCGGTACGTCAGGACTTCCCGCTGCTTTCATCGCCCGAACTGGAGGATGTTCGCAAGCTCATGCAGGTTGCGACGATGCCTGTTGTCGAGATGAAGTCCGAAGGTCTGAACATCAGCCTTCGTCGTTGAACATGCCCCAGTCGGGGCACGCCCAGGCGGGTTTGACCGCTCTGGTGCAAGCCATAGGATGGTTCTGAGCCATGACGCACAAGACCAACGTCGACCAGCCTGTCGATCACGTGCGGCTCTTGATGGAAGAGTTCACGCGGTCGGGGATTGCCACGCTTCATCTGCGCGCCGGCAATTTCGAGTTGTTGCTTTCGAATGATCCGGCAGCGCCTTCGCTGTCAGGAGCGCCGCGGACCGGTCAGCCTCCCGCGCCTGCCCCCATGCCGATTCCACAGGCCGTGGTAGCTGCTGCGCCTGCTGCTCCTGCGTCATCCCATGCGGCGCCTGCAGCTGCGAGCAATGGGATCCCTGACGGGGCGATTGTCATTTCGGCTCCGAACCTTGGCACCTTCTACCGCGCGCCCAAGCCTGGCGCGGCGGCTTATGTCGAGACCGGCGGAAAAGTGGGCGCCGATGACGAGATCTGCCTGATCGAGGTGATGAAGCTCTTCACCGCGGTAAAGGCGGGACAGGCAGGCACGATCGTGGCCGTACTGGCGGATGATGGCGCAATGGTCGAAGCCGGCCAACCCCTGTTCGCATTGGTGGCAGACTGATGGCAATCAAGCGCCTCTTCATCGCCAATCGCGGCGAGATTGCCTTGCGCATCGTCCGCGCGGCGCAAGCCCTGAACATCGAGACCGTCGTCGCGGTTTCGGATGCCGACCGCGACAGCGCAGCTGCACGTCTGGCTGACCGGTCTGTCGTGCTCGGTCCTGCGCAGGCCGCCAAAAGCTACCTCGATCCGCGTCTGGTCGTACATGCAGCAAAGGCAAGCGGTTGCGACGGCCTGCACCCGGGCTACGGCTTCCTGTCCGAGCGTGCCATTTTGCCAACGCTTTGTGCGCAACAGGGGATTGCCTTTGTCGGTCCCGCGCCTGACGTCATCGATTCCCTGGGGGACAAGATCCAGGCCCGGGCGATGGCGCGTGCGGCAGGCGTGCCACTGGTGCCCGGTTGCGATGGCGTTGCCACCGCAGCAGACGCTCGTCGCGAGGGCGATCGCATCGGCTATCCCGTCCTGCTGAAGGCTGCGGCCGGCGGCGGCGGGCGCGGCATGGTGATCGCCAACAACGGCGACGAGGCAGAAGCCGGTTTCCACCGCGCGTCGGCAGAAGCCGTAGCCGCATTCGGCGACGGCACATTGTTCATGGAACGCTTCGTGCCCGAGGCACGCCACGTCGAAGTCCAGTTGATGGGCGATGGCAAGGGCGGCGTCGTCCACTTGGGCGAGCGCGACTGTTCGGTGCAGCGGCGCTACCAGAAGCTGATCGAGGAAGCGCCTTGCGTTGCCATGCCCGATCACTTGCGCAAGCAGTTGCACGCAAGCGCCTGCGCTCTTGCAGCTTCGGTCAACTATCGCAATGCGGGGACCTGCGAATTCCTGTTCGACGTGAAGCGGCAGGAGTTTTACTTCATCGAGGTCAATGCCCGGATTCAGGTAGAGCATCCGGTCAGCGAGATGATTTCGGGTTTCGACCTTGTGCAAGAGCAGTTGCGCATCGCCGGAGGCGCGCCGTTGTCGGTTACCCAGGACCAGGTGCGGCTGTCAGGTCACGCCATCGAATGTCGCATCAATGCAGAAGACACGGCGCGCGATTTCATGCCATCGCCGGGGCGCATCACCCGTTGGGCACCGCCCGCAGGGGAGGGTATCCGGCTCGACAGCCACATGTCCGAAGGGGCCATGATCCCGCCGTATTATGACAGCATGATCGGCAAGCTGATTGTCCATGCGCCAACCCGGGACGCAGCAATCGACAAGCTTGATGCTGCCCTGGCCGATTTCCGCGTCGAGGGCATTGCGACCACGATCGGGCTGCACCGCGAGATCATCGCGCATCCCGACTTCCGGGCAAATCGCATCCATACCCGCTGGCTGGAACAGGTTCTGCTGGCTGATCGAAAGGGGGCAGCGGCATGATCGAGATCGATGACGAGGCCCGTAGTGCGATCACCAACGCGCGTGCTCTGCTGGATGCCATGCTGGCAGGAGGTTGGGAGCAAGTCTGCATCACCGGCGAGGAAGGAGACTATTTCCTTGCGCGCGTGCCGGGAACGCCCAATCCTTTGCTCGCTCCGGCCGCGGTGGCACTACCTGCTGTCGAGCCAGCTTCTGGCCAACAGACATCTGTCGGATCACAGACGCACACTGTCAAAGCGCCGCATGTGGGCACGGTTGTGTGGATTGCGGCTGTTGGAGCAGTTATCGGAAAGGGTGAAACGGCTGCTCGTATCGCCGTTCTCGACGAGACCATGGAAATCGCCGCCAGCAACGCAGGCGTGGTTTCGTCTCACGCTGCGAAAATTGGCGATCTGGTCGAATACGCTCATGATCTCGTGACCTTGGTGGCCTGACGTGGCTACGCTTGCCGCTGTCGAGCATCAGAGCGTCCGCACCGACTGGACGCGCGAGGAGATCGCCGCGCTGTTCGACCTGCCGTTCACCGAACTGGTGTTCCGCGCCGCCGAAGTCCACCGCGCCCACCACCGCGCGGGCGAAGTGCAACTGTGCACGCTGCTCTCGATCAAGACCGGCGGCTGCCCCGAGGACTGCGGCTACTGCTCGCAGTCGGTCTCGGCCGAATCGGGCGTGA
>JAPLPG010000001.1 GCA_026400375.1 Novosphingobium sp.
AGTTGCATACAACTGAATCGAGCTGGATGCGGGCCGGTTTTCATGGGCCCGAGAGCAGTATCGGGTGCGAACATGACGGATCTCGATGGTCTTCCGGCCTGGGCACGGCGACGTCTTGCGCGCCGCTTCGAGCGCGGCGGCAACGCGCGCATTCTGCGGTGCATGAGTGTCCCCGTGGGCGGCGGGCCGGATGCGAACGATGCGGCCTCGGCAACCGAGGATGCGCCCACCGATGACCTCATCGCCTTCGCGCGGCGTCCGGAGGCAGTTGCGGCCCACGAACATCCCCGTGCTGGACTCACCGGCTGAGGCGATGCCGTCTCATCTGAAGCGCCGAACACGCCGCGCTTCGGGTACGGCGCCGTTGCCGGCTCGCGCGACAAATCCCCGACTTTCGGTGAGAGAGACGGAGAGGCCGTGGCGATAGATGTGCCGGCGTGAGCGTAGCCTATGCATGTAATGGAGAGCCGTAGAGCACAATCTCACATGAGGACAATGACGCAACGACCGTGGTTGGCGCTCAACTGTGCGGCGTATTATCAAAGCGCCAACGGATACATACAGCACTGACCGGTCAGAAGTTCGGCTGAGAAAATGGCCCTGCGTCCCATGATCGGATGCCACCGAAACGGGTGGCTGCTGAGCCAGCCATAGAATGGGCACAAGACTCGCATAGGGCCCGGGCAACGAGGCCGGGCACGCGCTGAGGTCATGGGATGCGGAAGACAGGATCGTTCGGACTCGCTGCCATCATGGCTGCGGGCTTCACCCTGATAACGGTCGCCGTGATTTGGTCCGATGGAGCCCAGGCCGCGGACAGCGTGAGTGGCAAGGCCCGCGTGCTCAACGGCGACACGCTGATCGTGGGCGGCCAGGTGGTCGGCCTCTACGGTGTGGTCGCGCCGGGCCTCAAGCAGTCCTGCCTGAATGCGAAGGCGCAATCCTATGCCTGCGGCACTGTGGCGGCCAACGCGCTCGCGAGTCATCTGCGGGACGCGACCGTGACCTGTCGCATCCGTGAGACCGACAGCTACGGACGCGCCATCTCGGTCTGCGTGCGCGACAAGGAGGATCTCAGCGCATGGCTTGCCGAGAGAGGGCTCGCCATGGCCGACCGGCGCACCGGTCAGGCGGCCTATGTCGGCGCTGAGACACTGGCCTGGGGCAAGCGGCTCGGCCTGTGGGCAGGCTCGTTCGAGGATCCGACAAACCGCCCGCGGACCACCTATAATCGCGCCAATGCGGTGGCCAACGCTGTCGCCGACATCAACAAGGCCGAGGCCCACTGAGCCGGGGATCGGTGCCGCAGGGAAGGGACAGGGCCCACTCCGCCGATCCTGACAGGGTCACGCTGTCTCGGTAGAGCATGTGTATCCACCCGCCGATCACGCTTCGATCGACGGCCGCGGCACGATCTGTGATGATTGTCTTTTGGCCACAGCGCGCAGAAAACCGCGCCGGCGGCCAATCCTGTCGTCGATCGGCCCTATCCGGTCGGCGAGGTGGACCACCCCGACGCGCAGGGCGGCGAGCCGCGCGCCCGAACCGTCGGACGAGGAGATATCGTCACCCG
>JAPLPG010000283.1 GCA_026400375.1 Novosphingobium sp.
ACCTGTTCCTGCGCACCGGCACGCAGGTGATGTCGAACGAGGGGCGGCCGATGATGACCATCGCGGCCTCGGCGGTGGAATATCACGACACGATCGGCGGGGCTTGCTCGTGCGAATCCAATACCTTGCGCTATGGCCATCACACCAAGTCGCAACATGCCTGCGTCGAAAACTTCCTTGAGGCGAACCTGCTCGAAGGACGCGGCAAGCGCGATATCGTCTCGAACATCAACTTCTTCATGAACGTGCCGGTCGAAGCCGACGGGACGCTGGGCATCGTCGATGGCATCTCCGCGCCAGGGCTGACGGTCGATCTTCACGCCGAGATGGACGTGATCGTCGTCGTTTCCAACTGCCCGCAGATCAACAATCCCTGCAACGCCTTCAACCCCACCCCTGTCCGCATGATCGTTGCCGCATGACTGGCAAACCCATGACCTTCGATACCGTCCTGATTGCCAACCGTGGCGCAATTGCCACCCGCATCATCCGCACGCTGCGCCAGATGGGGCTGCGCTCGGTCGCGGTCTATTCCGAGGCGGACGAAGGCTCGCTGCATGTGGCAGAGGCCGACGAGGCAGTGTGCATCGGCGGCGCGCGACCGAGCGAGAGCTACCTCGATATCGCCAGGATCATCGCGGCGGCCAAGCAGACCGGCGCGGGCGCAATCCATCCGGGGTACGGATTCCTTTCGGAAAACACCGAATTTGCAGCGGCCTGCGCCGAAGCGGGCATCGAATTCATCGGGCCAACCGCAGACAACATCCGCACGTTCGGCCTCAAGCACAGTGCGCGCGAACTGGCCGCTGCCCATGGCCTGCCGCTGGCACCGGGCACCGACCTTTTGACCGATGAAGCGGCGGCAATTGCGGCAGTGCAGGCCATCGGCTTTCCGGTGATGCTGAAAGCCACGGCAGGCGGCGGTGGCATCGGCATGCGCGTGTGCGAAAGCGAGGCCGACGTGCGCGAGGGCTTCGCCGCCGTGGCCCGTCTCGGGCAGAGCAACTTCGGCGATGCGGGCGTCTTCCTCGAACGCTTCGTGCGGCGCGCGCGGCACGTCGAAGTGCAGATCTTCGGCGATGGCGCGGGCCGCGTCGTCGCGCTGGGTGAGCGCGACTGTTCGCTGCAACGGCGCAACCAGAAGGTGGTGGAAGAGGCCCCCGCCCCGCGCCTTCCCGACGCGGTGCGCCAGGCGCTGTTCGAAGCCGCAATCCGCCTCGGCCAGGCCGCGCACTATCGCAGCGCCGGCACGGTGGAATTCCTCTACGATGCCGACCGCGAGGAATTCTTCTTCCTCGAAATGAACACCCGCCTCCAGGTCGAACACGGCGTCACCGAAATGGTCTTCGGCGTCGATCTGGTCGAATGGATGATCCGCGGCGCGGCAGGCGATTACAGCTTCCTCGATAGCGCGCCTGCCACGCCCAGGGGCCATTCGGTGCAGGTCCGGCTCTATGCCGAAGACCCGGCGCTCGATTACCGGCCCACATCCGGAACGCTGACCAGCGTGCGTTTCCCCGAGGGCGTCCGCGCCGAAACGTGGATCATGGCAGGCAGCGAGGTCAGCGCCTTCTACGATCCGATGCTGGCCAAGCTGATCGTCCATGCCGACACCCGCGAAGCTGCCGTGGAGGCGATGCAGGCCGCCCTGGCGGAAAGCCGGATCGACGGGATCGAAACCAACTTGCGCTGGCTGCGCGATGTCGTGGCCTGCCCCGCCTTCACCAGCGGCGAGGTATCGACCCGCGCGCTGGAAGGGGTGACCTATGCTCCGCAAAGCTTCCGCGTGATCAGCGGCGGCACCGCCACGACGGTGCAGGACTGGCCCGGACGGCAGAAGCTGTGGGCCGTGGGCGTGCCGCCTTCAGGCCCGATGGACGACCAGTCGTTCCGCATCGGCAACCGCCTGCTGGGCAATCCCGAAGGCATGGCCGGGCTGGAGATGACCATCACCGGCCCGACGCTCAGCTTCTCGGCCCCGGCGCGCGTCTGCCTGACCGGCGCAGACTTTGCCGCGACGCTCGATGGCCAGCCCGTGCCGCTCGGCACGCCCTTCGCCATCGCGGCGGGGCAGACCTTGAGCATGGGCCGCGCTTCGGGCGGCGGAATGCGTGGCTACCTGCTGATCGCCGGCGGACTGGACATTGCGCCCTATCTTGGCAGTTGCAGCACGTTCGAGCTGGGCCAGTTCGGCGGCCATGCCGCGCGGCGACTGGTGGCGGGCGATGTCCTGCATCTGGCAGGCGCGCCGGCAAGCGACGCTACGCCAGCCATTCCACTGCCCGCCTTGCCGACCGACTGGTCGTTGCGCGTGCTCTATGGCCCGCATGGATCGCCCGATTTCTTCACCGATGACGATATCGACATGATCGTCGCGGCAGACTGGCAGGTGCACTACAATTCGAACCGCGCCGGCGTGCGCCTTGTCGGTCCCAAGCCCGAATGGGCGCGGCGCGATGGCGGCGAGGCCGGGCTGCACCCTTCGAACATCCACGACAATCCCTATGCCATCGGCGCGGTCGATTTCACCGGCGACATGCCGATCATCCTTGGCCCCGATGGCCCCTCGCTCGGCGGGTTCGTCTGCCCCTTCGTGGTGATCGCGGCAGACTTGTGGAAGGTCGGCCAGCTTTCCGCCGGAGACAAGGTGCGCTTCGTGCCGGTGACGATGGCCGAGGCAACTGCCGCGTCAGCCGCCCAAAACACGCTGCTTCTGAACGGCACCAAGACGCCCCCTAGCCGCACCTGCGCGGTCGCAACGCAGACTCCGCTGCTCGCAGACCTGCCTGAAGGACCTTCACGCCCGCGCACCGTCTATCGCCAGCAGGGCGATCGCAACATCCTCGTCGAATACGGCCCGATCGTCCTCGACATCGAACTGCGCATCCGCGTTCACGCCCTGATGACCGAGCTGGAACGCATGGCCCTGCCCGGCGTGATCGACATCGTGCCGGGCATCCGCTCGCTGCAACTGCACTTTGATGGCACGGCACTCGATCAGGCCGCCGCACTGGCCGCGCTGATCGCCGCAGAGGAGCGTCTGGGCGATCTGGAGGACTTTGCGATCCCTTCGCGCATTGTCCACCTGCCGCTGAGCTGGCGCGATCCGGCAACCATCGAGACCGTCGAGAAGTACATGGGCGCAGTCCGCGATGATGCGCCGTGGTGCCCTGACAACATCGAATTCATCCGCCGCATCAATGGTCTGCCCGATGCCGCCGCAGTCGAGAACCTGATCTTCGAGGCCAGCTATCTGGTGATGGGCCTGGGCGATGTGTACCTCGGCGCACCGGTTGCCACCCCGGTCGATCCCCGGCACCGCCTGGTCACCACCAAGTACAACCCGGCGCGCACCTGGACTCCCCCAAACGTCGTCGGCATCGGCGGAGCCTACATGTGCATCTATGGCATGGAAGGCCCCGGCGGTTACCAGCTGTTCGGGCGCACCATCCAGGTGTGGAACACCTATCGCCAGACGCAGGCCTTCACCGAGGGCAAGCCGTGGCTGCTGCGCTTCTTCGACCAGATCCGCTTCTACCCGGTCAGCGCCGAAGAGCTGGCCGAATGGCGCCGTGATATTCCCACGGGGCGACGGTCGATCACCATCGAACCTTCGGAGTTCCGCCTTTCGGACTATCGCCAGTACCTTGCCGACAATGCCGAAGCGATCAGCGCCTTCGAAGCCAATCGCAAGGCCGCCTTCGATGCCGAACGCGCCGATTGGCAGGCGCGTGGCGAATTCGACCGCGTCTCGGCGCTGGCCGACGCCGACGTGCCCAGCGAAGCCGCGATCACCGTGCCCGATGGGGCTGACGTGGTCGAGGCGCCTTTCGGTGGCAGCGTGTGGAAGCTGCTGGTGACCACCGGCGACGATGTGCAGGCAGGCGATACGATCGCTGTGCTGGAATCGATGAAGATGGAATGTCCGGTGCTCAGCCCCAATTCCGGCAAGGTCGTGGCAATGTACTGTTCCGAAAAGCAATCGTTGCAACCCGGTGCGCCGATGTTTGCCCTGGAGAAAGCGGCATGAGCACCTCTTTCCGCCTGAGCACGACCCAGATCGCACAGGCCGTGGGCTCTGCCACGACCAGCGCAGTGGCGGTGATGGAAGCCACGCTCGCGCGCATTGCTGCCTACGACGCCGTGCAACCGCAAGTGTGGATCAGCCGCGCCCCTGCCGATGCCTTGCTGGCACAGGCCCGCGCGGTCGATGCACGCGTTGCTGCCGGAGAGCACCTGCCGCTGGCCGGGGTGCCCTTTGCCGCCAAGGACAATATCGACGTGGCCGGGCTCGAGACGACCGCAGCCTGCCCCGCCTTTGCCTATAGCCCCACGGCCAGCGCGTCGGTGATCGACCGGCTGACCGCGGCGGGCGCCATCTGCGTCGGCAAGACCAACCTCGATCAGTTCGCCACGGGCTTGGTCGGCACGCGCAGCCCCTATGGCATTCCGCGCAACGCTTCGAACCTTGCCTATGTCAGCGGTGGATCGAGTTCCGGCTCGGCAGTGGCGGTGGCCGCCGGATTGGTTCCCTTTGCCCTGGGCACCGATACCGCCGGATCGGGCCGGGTTCCTGCCGCCTTCAACCACCTGATCGGGTTCAAGCCGACCAAGGGCCGCTGGTCCACCCACGGCCTTGTCCCCGCCTGCCGCAGCATCGATTGCATCACCGTATTCACCGATGACACCGCCGGGGCGCGCCTGGTGGACGATGTTGTCGCCGGGTTCGATCCTGCCGATCCGTGGTCCAGGCCGCTGGCCGACCATGCCCTTGCCGCCAAGATCATCGGCGTGCCCCGGCGCGATCAACGGTTGTGGTTCGGCGATCTGGAATCCGAGTATCTCTACGATCAGGCTCTGGCGAAGCTGGCGAGCCTTGCAACTGTGGTCGAAATCGACATGGCCCCGCTGCAGGAAGCCGCGCTGCTCCTGTACAATGGTCCGTGGGTGGCAGAGCGCACCGCCGCCATGGCCAGGCTGCTGACCGAAAATCCCGACGCGGTCGATCCCACGGTGCGCACCGTGGTCGAAGCGGGGTGGGACAAAAGCGCAGTCGAACTGTGGAACGGCATCTATCGCATGGCCGAACTGAAGCGCCATGCCGATCAGTTGCTGCAGCAGGTGGATTTGCTGGTCTTCCCCACCACCGGCACGACCTATCGCGTCGACGAACTGCTGGCGGCACCCGTCGCGCTCAACAGCAATCTTGGCGCCTATACCAACTTCGTGAACCTGCTCGACATGGCCGCCGTGGCCATTCCGGCGGGCCAGCGCACCAATGGCACCGGCTTTGGCATCACCTTGATCGGCCCGGCGCACAGCGACCGGGCACTGCTGACCATGGCCGATGCCTGGGCCGCCGCCGCCCAATTATCACCCCCACCCCCGCTCGATCTGGAGGGCAGAATGCAGACCGTAAAAATCGCCGTTGTCGGCGCACATCTCGAAGGCATGCCGCTGCACTGGCAGCTGACATCGCGCAACGCCACGTTCGTGGGCGCCTTCGAAACGGCGCCCAGCTATCGGCTCTATGCCATCGCCGACAGTGTCCCGCCCAAGCCGGCGCTGGTCTTCAGCGAGGAAGGCGCCGCGATCAAGCTGGAAGTCTACGAGCTTGGCGTTGCAGAATTCGGCAGCTTCGTGGTCGACGTGCCGCCTCCACTGGCCATCGGCACCGTGACCCTGGCCGATGGCAGCAGCGTCAAGGGCTTCGTGTCCGAACCGCGCGCCCTGAACGGGGCGGAGGACATCACGCACTTTGGCGGATGGCGCGCCTTCATCGCCAGCAAAGCCTGATCTTCCGGTTCACCTCGTCGCAAAAGGCCTCTCCCATGCTCCGCAAGTCGCTCGCCCTCGCCGCTGCCTCATCCCTGTCGGTCACTGCGGCCCATGCCCAGGTCGTTGAACAGGCCCAGACCGTGCCCGGTTTCGCCGATTTCCTTGCCGTGGATGGCGATGCGGTATGGGCGACCAATCGCGGGCGCGTGGAAAAGTGGTCGCGCACCGGCAAGGTGGCCGAAGTGGCCATCGCCAAGCCTTGCGGGGCGATGACGGTGGAGTTCGGATCGCTGTGGGTGGCCGATTGCGCCGCGCGCACGCTGGTGCGAATCGACCTGGAAACCGCAAAGATCGTCGCCACCATCCCCACCGGCATCGCCAACCAGAAGCAGGGCGAACTGATCGTGGCCACAGGCGCAGGCTCTGTCTGGATCGCCAGCAAGCCCGAAGGCGCGGTCGCGCGGGTCGATCCCGTGACCAACACCGTGGTCGCCAGCATCCCGGTCGATGCAGACACATGGTACGTGACATTCGGCTATGACGCGGTCTGGGCAGTCAGCGCCACGCAGCAGACGCTGCAGAAGATCGACCCCAGGACCAACACCGTCGTCGCCCGCGCCGCCCTGGGCAAGATGCCGGGCTTCCTGGCCGCCGGCGAAGGCGGCGTGTGGGTGCAGGAACAGGGCGAAGGCACGCTGGTGCGCGCCGATCCTGCCACCGGGCAGGTCGTCGGCCGCGTGAAAGTGGGCGCGAACCTCAAGTACGGCGATATCGACGTGGGCGGCGGCAAGGTGTGGCTGCGCACCACCGACGACCAGGCCATTGCCGAAGTCGATCCCGGAACGATGACCGTATCCGGCCGCTACGGCAAGGCCGAAGGCAGCGGCGCCCTGCGCTACACCGCCAAAGGCGTCTGGACGAGCGCCCACGACGTCCACACGCTGACGTTCTGGCCCATGACCGGACTGCTCAGCGCGAAGAAGCCCTGAAGGCGCGTATCTTAAGGAGAATGGTGCCGCTTAGGTGATTCGAACACCTGACCCCATCATTACGAATGATGTGCTCTACCGACTGAGCTAAAGCGGCCTGCCCTCGGGCAAGGGCGGCGTTTAGCCAGCGGTGGGGGGCTAGGCAAGGGTTTTTCCGCGTTCCGTGCGATGAATGTGCAGCGGTCAGTCGGGCAGGCTTGCGCTCCACGCCCCGACCGCCTCGACCATCGCCGCTCCGACTTGCGCCAGATCGTCCTCGGCGATCGTCAGCGGGGGCGTGGTATAGAGGATATCGCGGAACGGGCGCAGCCATACGCCACGTTCGATGCAGGCGGCAGAGAGCTGGTCGGCCGGCGCAGGCCGGTCCAGCTGGACGACGCCGATGGCCCCGCGCGTGCGCACGTCCCTGACACCGCGCAGCGTGCGCAGCGGAGCGAGCAGCCCCTCCAGCCTTGCCCCGATGGCCTGCGCCTGCTCGAGCCGAGGCTCGCTCTCGAACAGGTCGAGCGAGGCATTGGCCGCAGCGCAGCCCAGCGCGTTGCCCATGTAGGTGGGGCCGTGCATCAGGGCATTCATCGGGTCATCCGAAAGGAAGCCGTCATGGATTCGCGCGCTGGCGATGGTGGCGGCTAGGGGCAAGGTGCCGCCGGTCAGCGCCTTTGACAGCGTGACGATATCGGGCTGCACGCCAGCGATCTGGCAGGCGAACATGGCATCGCCGAGCCGCCCGAGGCCGACGAAAATCTCGTCGAAGATCAGCAGCAGATCGTGCTCGTCGGCAAGTCGGCGCAGCGCCTGGAGCGTGAAGGCGTCATGGAACACCATCCCGCCCGCGCCCTGCACCAGCGGTTCGACGACGATGCCGGCAAGGTCGCCACCATGCCGCGCCAGCACCTGCCCCAGCGCAGCCTCTCCGGCTGCATCGCGCGGCAGGTCGACCACGAGCTGTTCCAGAAGCGCGCCCTTGAACAGGCTGTGCATGCCCTCGTCGGGATCGCACACGCTCATCGTGGCAAACGTATCGCCGTGATAGCCCCCGCGAAAGCACAGGAACTTCATGCGGCGCTGCCCCCGGTTCAGCCAGAACTGCGCCGCCATCTTCATCGCCACTTCAACCGCGACCGAACCTGAATCGCTGAAGAACACGTGGTTCAGGTCACCCGGCAGCAGCGCCGACAGCCGCTGCGCCAGCACATAGGCCTGTTCATGCGCCAGACCGCCCAGCATGACGTGGGGCAACGTTTCCAGCTGGCGGCGCACCGCCGCTTCGATGTGCTGGTGACGGTAGCCGTGGACGCAAGCCCACCAGCTTGAAATGCCGTCGACCAGTTCGCGCCCATCGGCCAGCCGCAACCGCGTGCCCTGTGCACTAACCACCGGCAAGGGCGGGCGCGCGGTCTGCATCTGGGTATAGGGCAGCCACACGTGGCGGCGGCCGCTTTCAAACCAATCGGGAAGTTCGCTCATGCCCCTGCCCTGTCTTGCATCACGCGCGCAATCAAGCCCGATCAGGCCTTGCGCTTGCCGCGAAACGACCAGTGGCCCGCAGCCTCCCACGGCCCACCACGGTAATGATGCAGTTCCAGCCCGGCAAAGGCAAAGGCGCGCGGGATGAAGCTTGCGGCCAGATCCTGCTGCAGCGCGATCGAAGCGGCGCGCAGCACCTTGTTCTGCACGGTCACGTGCAGCCGCGGCACGCCACGATCCTGCGCGCTGAGCATGCCGTGGAAGGCCTCTGCCATCTGCGCCCGCAGGTCGAGCATGTCCGGGCTGTGGATGGCAAAGGCCGTGCCCGCGCCCAGGTCCATCACGCCATCGATCCGCGCAGCAACCGGTCCGATGTCTCCGGCCAGGCGGGCCAGCAGCGTGCGCGCCTCACCCAGCAGACTGGGTGGCAACGCGTGGAATAGCGTGACGTGCGCCGCCAGATGATTGCGTTCGGGCGGGAAGTGCGCCTTGCGCAGTCGGTCTGCCCAAGCCTGCACGTCGCCGGGCAAGGTGGCGGTAACGATGAGGGGAGCGCGATTGATGGCCGGAGACATGTCTGCTACCTTGCACAGATTCCGCCGATTGTCGCGGTGTCGCACGGGAGGCGGTGGGAACATTCGGCAAAACCGGAAGTGTCTGCATCAGCAAACGGTTCGGTACAGCCGCAATGTTCCCCGGAAATCTGGACAGAGCATGCTCTGACCCGTTGCCTCCGTAGACTTGCTTAGGGCGAAACTCTTAAGAATGGAAGAAAGTACCAACCCTTTCGGACATGTCTTCGCAGCCGCACCTAAAGCTCGCCGCGCGCTTTTCGCAGTGCGAACCATTTGGCGACATTGGCATTATGCTGTTGCAGCGTATCGGCAGAGACGTGCCCGCCAGTGCCATCGGCCACCATGAAAAGTGCCGCCGTTTCGGAAGGATCGAGCACTGCAGCAATCGACGCCCTTCCGGGATTGGTGATCGGGCCGACAGGCAGGCCAACCATCGTGAAGGTATTGTAGCCGTTCACGGCCTGAATCTCGGACTGGCGAATGCGCCGGCCCAGCGGCTTGCCCCTGGTGATCGGATAGATGATCGTCGGATCGGCCTGCAGCAGCATGCCCTGGCGCACACGGTTGGAATAAAGCCCGGCCACCATCCGGCGCTCTTCGGGCTTGCCGGTTTCCTTTTCCACGATCGAGGCCAGGATCAGCGCTTCCTGCGGCGTCTTGGCCACCGTGCGCGGCGAACGCTTCGCCCACAGTTCGGCCAGCGTCCTGTCCATCGCGGCCTGCATGCGCTTCAGCACGGCGGCGCGCGTCTCGCCCTTTTGCCAATCGTAGCTGTCGGGCAGGACCGTGCCTTCGCCGGGCGCAGGGACCGTGCCGATCAGGTCCTTGTTCGCCAACAGCCGTTCGGCCACCATGATCGATGGCATGCCTTCCGGGATGGTGATCAGGCGGCGGATGACCTTGTCACCCTTGAGAATGTCGAGGATCGTCGCCTCGCTGGCCGCCTTGGGAATCAGGAACGAACCCTTGCGAACCTCGGTTCCGCCGCCCAGCAGACGCGCGCGCAGCTTGAACATCGTCGCCGAACGGATCGCCCCTTGCGCTTCGAGATCGTCCGACAAGGCCGCAAGGCCTGCCCCCTGGCGCACGTCGAATTCGATCTGCTGTTCCAGCGGGCCTGCCGAAATCCAGCCGCCCAGCCCCCAGCCGACCGCGCCCACGATCACGAGGAGCGCTGCGACCAGTGGCAGGCATGAACGACGACGACGGGCCATCGGACGGATTTCCTGATCTTCCCCGGCGGCCCTAGTCTTCCAGCGCCTTGACGATCACGCTGGCGTTGGTGCCGCCAAAGCCGAACGAATTGTTCAGCGCGGCGCGCACCTTGCGGGGCTTGGCCTTGTGCGGAACCAGGTCGACGCCTTCGGTGCCCTCGTCCGGATTGTGCAGGTTCAGCGTCGGCGGCACGATCTGGTCGCGGATCGCCAGGATGCAGAAGATCGCCTCGACCGCACCGGCCCCGCCGAGCAGGTGGCCGATCGCCGATTTGGTGCTGCTCATCGATGCGCCCGAAAGATCGTCGCCCAGCACGCGCTTAACTGCCGCCAGTTCGATCGTGTCGGCCATCGTCGATGTGCCATGGGCGTTGACATAGTCGATGTCGCCTGCGGTCATGCCCGCCTTCTTCAGCGCCATGCGCATGGCCAGTTCCGCGCCCTTGCCTTCCGGATGCGGCGCGGTCACGTGATAGGCATCGCCCGACAGGCCATAGCCGACCACTTCGGCATAGATCTTCGCGCCGCGCGCCTTGGCGTGTTCGTACTCTTCCAGCACCACCACGCCCGCGCCCTCGCCCATGACGAAGCCGTCGCGGTCCTTGTCGTAAGGGCGGCTCGCTTCGGTCGGGCGGTCGTTGTAGCTGCAGTTGAGCGCGCGGGCCTGGGCGAACCCGGCCACGCCCAGCGGGTTGATCGTGCTTTCCGCGCCGCCTGCCAACATGATGTCGGCATCGTCATCGCGAATCATCCGCGCAGCATCGCCGATCGAATGCGCCCCGGTGGAGCACGCCGTGACGACCGCGTGGTTCGGCCCCATCAGGCCGTACTTGATCGACACCTGGCCCGAGATCAGGTTGATCAGTCGGCCATGGACGAAGTGCGGGGAAACGCGGCTCGGCCCTTTTTCCTTCAGGACGATCGATTCGCTCTCGATCCCCGGGAGCCCGCCAATGCCCGATCCGATCGAACAGCCGGTGCGCATCTTCAGCGCATCGTCCATGTCGATCAGGCCCGCGTCTTCCAGCGCCTGTCCTGCGGCGTCGATGCCGAAGACGATGAACGGATCGACCTGGCGCTGGATCTTGTGATCCACCCGCTTGCCGGCATCGAAGCCGTACTCGTGATCGGCCGGCTTCACCTCGCAGGCGATCTTGCACTTCTGGTCGCTGGCATCGAACTTGGTGATCGGCCCTGCACCGCTTTTGCCGGCGAGCAGGTTCTTCCACACGGTTTCCACGTCAGCCCCGAGCGGGGTGACAAGGCCAAGTCCGGTTACGACGACACGACGCATTGAATTCTCCGGATAATAAGCAAACAGGCCCAGCCCTTGAATTAGGGCTGAGCCTGTCGAAGTTTTCCCCTGCCCGGTTTTGCCAATGAATGCTGGCTACCAGGGCAGCCCTTCGACACGCTCAGGGCAAATGGGGGATGTGGGCGATCAGCCCTTGTTTTCGTCGATGTACTTGATCGCGTCCTGCACGGTCGAGATCTTTTCTGCAGCATCATCGGGGATTTCGACGCCGAATTCTTCTTCGAACGCCATCACCAGTTCCACGATGTCAAGCGAGTCAGCGCCCAGATCATCAATGAAGCTTGCTTCTTCCGTGACCTTGTCTGCCTCGACGCCGAGGTGCTCGACAACGATCTTCTTAACGCGGTCGGCCGTATCGCTCATGAAATGCCCCTTCGAAGGAAAGCGGTTGGATATCTGTTCGGGTTTCGCCCTAATGAACGGATTGCAGGCTGGCAAGAGGCGGACTGTGGATCAGCGTCCCACAGCCCCTTTACGCCTCATCCCTTGGTCTGTTCCACAACGCGAATGTTCAATTCGCGCAATTGCTTGAGCGCGGCCGGTGAAGGCGCGCCCATCAGCAGGTCTTCGGCGCGCTGGTTCATCGGGAACAGCGTGATCTCGCGCAGGTTCTGGGCGCCGCAGATCAGCATCACGATACGGTCCACCCCTGCCGCCATCCCGCCGTGCGGTGGTGCGCCATACTGGAACGCACGGTAGAGGCCGCCGAAGCGCTCTTCCACGTCCTCCTTGGAAAGGCCGACGATCTCGAACGCCTTGACCATCGTTTCGGGCGACTGGTTGCGGATCGATCCGGACGCAATTTCAAAGCCGTTGCAGACCAGATCGTACTGGAACGCGTTGATCGTCAGCGGGTCCTGGTTGCACAGCGCGTCCATCCCGCCCTGCGGCATCGAGAACGGGTTGTGGCTGAATTCGACCTTCTTGTTTTCCTCGTCCCATTCATAGAACGGGAAGTCGACGATCCAGCACAGTTCGAAAGCGTCCTTGTCGATCAGGTCAAGCTGGTCGGCCACGCGGGTGCGTGCAGCGCCAGCCAGCTTTGCCGCCTGTTCGGCCTTGCCGGCCGCAAAGAAGCAGCCGTCGTCAGGGCCAAGGCCCAGCCTGTCGAACAGCGCGGCCATCTTGTCGGCCCCGTGGTTCTTGGCAATCGGCCCGCCGAATTCGCCGCCCTTGCGCGTGACATAGCCCAGGCCCGCATGGCCTTCGGCGCGCGCCCAGTCGTTCATCTCGTCGAAGAACTTGCGGCTCTTTTCCGCCGTGCCCGGCGCCGGGATCAGCCGCACGACGCCGCCGGTGCCAACGATCTTCTCGAACAGACCAAAGCCCGATTGCGTGAATTCGTCCGACACGTCCGAAATGATGATCGGGTTGCGCAAGTCGGGCTTGTCCGACCCGTACTTCAGCATCGATTCCGCATAGGGAATGCGCGGGAAGCTGCCGGTTGGCGTGACCTTGCGGACCTTGCCGTCCCTCGCGGCAAAAGCCTCAAACACGCCGCCGATCACCGGCTCCATCGTCTCCCACACTTCTTCCTGGGTGACGAAGCTCATTTCCAGGTCGAGCTGGTAGAACTCGCCCGGCAGGCGGTCGGCGCGCGGGTCTTCATCGCGGAAGCATGGCGCGATCTGGAAGTAGCGATCGAAGCCCGCCACCATCAGCAACTGCTTGTACTGCTGCGGTGCCTGCGGCAGCGCATAGAACTTGCCGGCGTGAATGCGGCTCGGCACAAGGAAGTCGCGCGCGCCTTCGGGCGACGAGGCGGTCAGGATCGGGGTCGAATATTCGGTGAACCCGGCCGCTTCCATGCGGCGGCGCATGTCCGAGATGACCTTGGTCCGGGTCACGATGTTGGCGTGCAACGTCTCGCGCCGCAGGTCGAGGAAGCGGTAGCGCAGGCGGATATCCTCGGGATATTCCTGCTCGCCCGCCACCGGCATCGGCAGCTCTTCGGCGGCAGAAAGCACCGTGGCGCCGCGCGCATAAACCTCGATTGCGCCGGTCGGCAGGTTGGCATTGACCGTGCCTTCGGACCGCGCCTTCACGTCGCCATCGATGGTCACCACCGATTCCACGCGCAATCCCTCGAGGATCGCCAGCGCCGGGCTGTCGACGTCGGCCACGATCTGCGTCATGCCATAATGATCGCGCAGATCGACGAACAGCACGCCGCCATGATCGCGCTTGCGATGTACCCAGCCCGAAAGGCGGACGGTCTGCCCGACATCGCTGCGCGTCAGGGCGCCGCAGGTATGGGAACGATAAAGGTGCATCGAAACTCTTTCCAATCGGTCTGCAATCGGGCAGGGGAAACAAACGCGGCTAACAGGCGATGGCCGCGTATTTGTCAAGCCACGGCCCCGTTCGCGTGAACGACACGGGCCAAGGCGACGTCCCCGGCAGGGGGCACCACCGCGCCGCATCGCTTGCGTGCGCCATATAGAAAAGACCGATGAAGATACATCCCCTGATCACCACGACCGACGCTCTGACCGATCTGTGCGAGCGTCTGTCCAAGGCCGATTTCATTACGGTCGATACCGAATTCATGCGCGAAAACACGTTCTGGCCGGAACTGTGCCTCGTCCAGATCGCCGATGACAAGGAAGCCGCCGCGATCGATCCGCTGGCGCCGGGCATCGATCTCAAGCCGCTGCTCGATCTGATGTGCGACAATGAAGACGTGCTCAAGGTCTTCCACGCCGGCGGGCAGGACGTGGAAATCATCTACAATCTCACCGGCAAGACCCCGCACCCGATCTTCGACACGCAGATCGCGATGATGGCCGTCAGCCAGTCCGAACAGATCGGCTATTCCAACCTGGTCGAAAGCTGGCTCGGGCTGACGATCGACAAGGGCGCGCGCTTTACCGACTGGTCGCGCCGCCACCTCACCGAACGCCAGATCGAATATGCCATCGGCGATGTCACCCACCTGTCGAAGATCTTCCCCAAGCTGCTCAAGCGCTTGATCAAGACCGGGCGCGGCGCGTGGCTGGATATCGAGATGGAAAAGCTGGCCGACCCGGAAAACTACCGCGTCGACATGGAAACCGTATGGCAGCGCATCCGCGCGCCCAGCCGCAACACTGCCGTGCTGGGCCGTCTCAAGGCACTGGCCGCCTGGCGCGAGCGTGAGGCGATGGACAAGAACATCCCGCGCGGCCGGATCATGCGCGATGAAACCCTGGCCGACATTGCCAGCCACCCCCCGCGTGACCAGGCCGATCTGGCCAAGGTGCGTGGCCTCTCCGCCGGATGGAAGGAAAACGACATCGGCCGCCGCCTGATGCAGACCATCGCCGATGCCAAGCCGCTGACCGATGCCGAAATGCCGCCCAAGACCCCGCGCGGCGCCCCCTTGGGCAAGGAAGGCGCGCTGGTGGCAGACCTGCTCAAGCTGCTGCTGAAGATCCGCAGCCGCGAGATCGACATCGCCGCCCGCCTGCTCGCCCGGACCGACGATCTTGAACTGCTCGCCGCCGGGCAGCGCAAGAACCTGTCGATCCTCGAAGGGTGGCGCTATGACCAGTTCGGCCGCGATGCGCTCGATCTGGTCGAAGGCAAGCTGGCCTTCGCCGTCGTCAACGGCAAGCTCAAGATGACGCACATCGATGATGTTGCTGTGGTCGATGCACCGGATACGGTTGCCGAAGTGGTGGTGCCGGTCGCGGAGTGATCCATCGACAAGCTCAGGATGAACGGACGTAGTGTTCGATTTCAGGTTCTTCTCCCCCAACCCGCCCGTCCTGATCCTGTCGCAGGACGCCAGGCAACGCCCGGACCGTAAACAGCCATGAGCACCTACCTGCCCACGCTCAAGCAGTTGCAATACCTCGTCGCGCTGCACGAACACGGGCATTTCGGGCGCGCGGCCGATTCCTGCTTCGTCTCGCAGTCCACGCTGTCGGCAGGCCTGCGCGAGCTGGAATCGCTGCTCGGCGTGGTGCTGGTCGAACGCACCCGCCGCGTGGTGCGCTTCACCCCGCTTGGCAACCAGGTCGTGGCCAAGGCGCACCGCCTGCTGCGCGAGGCCGAGGAACTGTCCGAACTCGTGCAAAGCCACGGCGCGCCGCTGGCCGGCGAATTGCGGATGAGCGTGATCCCCACCATCGCGCCGTTCCTGCTGCCGCGCATGCTGCCCCGGCTGCGCAAGGAGCGCCCGCAGCTCAAGCTGTTCCTGCGCGAGGAGCCCAGCGCCGCCGCCATCGAATCGCTGCACCACGGCCGCGCCGATTGCGTGCTGCTGGCCCTCCCCTATGCCACCGGCGAGGTCGAGGCCGAGATGCTGTTCAAGGACGAACTGCTCGTCGCCTTTCCCAAGGACGACCCGCGCGATCCGCCCGCCACGATCACCGCAACCATGATCGACGAGACGCGCCTGCTCCTGCTCGAAGACGGCCACTGCCTGAAAGAGCACGCCCTGGCCGCCTGCAACCGCCCCGAAATGCGCACCAGCGCCACGATGATCGGCACCTCGCTGCACACGTTGGTGCAGATGGTCGACAATGGCCTGGGCCTGACGATGCTGCCGCAAATGGCCATCGACGCGGGTATCCTGCACGATACCGACATCGTCGTCCGCCCGCTGACATCGGACCACGCCTGGCGCGACATCGCGCTCGTCTGGCGCAAGAACAGCCCCCGCGCCGAAGACTTCCGCTTGCTGGCGGCCGAGTTGCGGGCCGGTTGACAACGTGCCGGCATGCGCAGAAACATGCGCATATGGCCCGCCACAACCACGACTTCCCGGATAGTCCTCGCAAGCCGACAAACGTCTCGCTTCAGGCGGCGCTGGTCGAAGAAGCAAAACGCCTCGGCATCAACGTCTCGCGCGCCTGTGAAAATGGCCTCGCAGCAGAAATCGCCAAGGCCCACGCCCGCCAGTGGCAGGCCGAAAACGCCGATGGCATCGCCAGTTCCAACGCCTGGGCCGAGCGCAACGGCCTTCCGCTCGCCCGGCACAGGCAATTCTAGGCAGCACGGCAGTGGCGAAGTTCGATGTCTTCAGAACTCGCGATGGCGCGCTGGTGGTCGATTGTCAGGCCGACCTCCTCGAACAGCTGACCACCCGCCTCGTGGCTCCCTTGCTGACAGCAGATGACGCGCCCCGACCGATGTCCCGGCTCAACCCTATCGTGCTGGTCGATGGCGAGGAGTTCGTCATGGTCACGCAGTTCGCCGCCACCATCCCGCTGCGCGAAATGGACCGCAAGGTCTGCTCGCTGCTTGCCGATCAGGACCGCATCTCGCTGGCGCTGGACATGCTGATCGCGGGCTTCTGTGCGCGCAAGTCCGGATCAGACCTGGACTTGCGCAACCAACCCCAGCCCCAGCCCCGCCACGGCGCAGACGCCGAGCGTGGTGATGATGCCCAGGCGCAGGCGGAAGATCATCACGGCGCTGACCAGCGCGATCAGCAGCACCCGCCAGTCAAGGCTCGCCGGATCGGGCAGGTCCACTGCCAGCGGCCCGACATTCGTCATGGCCACCTGCGTGAACAGCACGTGCAGCGCAAACCACAGCGTCAGGTTGGCAATCACGCCCACCACCGCCGCGGTGATCGCCGCCAGCCCCCCCTTCAGGCGCGGCGCGTTCTCCAACCGGTTAAGCCACGGAGCGAAGGCGAAAATCCACATGAAGCAGGGCACGAAGGTGACCCACGTCGTCAGCGCCGCGCCCAGCAGCCCTGCCACCCATGGCCCGAACGGTTCCGGCGCGCGAAACGCGGCAAGATAGCCGACGAACTGCGTCACCATGATCAGCGGACCCGGCGTCGTTTCGGCAAGGCCCAGCCCGTTGGCCATCTCGCCCGGGTTCAGCCAGCCGAACCCGTCCACCGCCTGCTGCGCCATATAGGCCAGCACGGCGTAGGCCCCGCCAAAGGTGACGACAGCCAGCTTCGAGAAGAACACCCCGATCTTCCACAGCACATGGTCCGGCCCAAGCGTCGCCAGCACCACCGCCAGAGGGAGGACCCAGACAACGCCGCCCACGACGATCGCGCGAAGCGAGGCGCCCCAAGGCCGCGCCTTGCTCATCGCCACCGGCGCTGCAGGCTTGATGCCCAGCAGGTCGGGCCTTTGCGCGGCAACGATGATGCCGATCGCCCCTGCCCCCAGCACCACCAGCGGAAACGGCACGGCCAGCAGCGCAAGCGAGGCAAAAGCGCCCAGCGCAATGGCCTTCTTCAGCGGCGTGCCCAGGGCCCGCCCCGCAATGCGCAACAATGCCTGCACCACGATGGCCAGCACCGCGGCCTTGATGCCAAGGAACAGCGCGGCAAACCAGCCCAGCCCGGCCGCTGCGACATAGACCATCGACAGCGCCAGGATCACCAGCGCGCCCGGCGCCACGAACAGCAGGCCCATCGCCAGCCCGCCGCGATTGCCGTGCAGTTTCCAGCCGATCCACGTGGCCAGTTGCTGCGCTTCGGGGCCCGGCAACAGGTGGCAGAAGTTCAGGGCGTGAAGGAACTGGTCTTCGCTCACCCAGCGGCGTTCATCCACCAGTTCGCGGTGCATCAGCGCGATCTGCCCGGCCGGCCCGCCAAAGCTCAGGCAGCCGATACGGGCGCCGGTGCGCACCAGTTCGCGAAAGGTCGGACGATAGAGTTCTTCGGTATTGCCAGTCATCGGTGGCCCATCAACCTGCGGCCTGCAAAGCAGGCGAAACAGGCAACGCTTGGCACTGGGCTTGGGCTTCCGCAGGTGCGGTCGGCCTGACCGGGAGGTTGCTTTGTCCCGATGGGCAAACCGTTACCTATTCGAGGAGGACGGCGCAAGCCCCGTCAATCCATGTGCTTCAGGCCCACCCGCAGGTAATCCCAGCCCGTCACCACGGTCAGCACCGCAGCCCCCCATAGCGTCGTCAGCCCCACGGTATGGGGCACGTTCACGTCTATTCCCCCGATCGGCATCAGCCAGCCCGGCAGCGCCTGCCCAAGGATCAACGCGCCCAGGCACACCATCTGGAACGTGGTCTTCCACTTCGCCAGGCGGCTGACCGGCACCGAAACCTGGATGCCGCCCAGAAACTCGCGCAGGCCGGAAACCGCGATTTCGCGCAGCAGGATGATCAGCCCGGCGATCACGTGCATGTCGCCCACATAGGGGCCGCGCAGGACGCCTTGTGCTGTCAGCACCAGAATCACCGCCGCCACCATGATCTTGTCGGCAATCGGATCGAGGAAGATGCCCAGCTTGCTGACCGCGCCCTGCGCCCGCGCCAGATAGCCATCGAAGTAGTCGGTAATGCCCATCAGGCAGTAGACGCCGAAGGCCAGGCCATAGCCCAGTTGCCAATCTGGCCACCACAGCAGCGCCGCAAGGACAGGGACAGTCACGATCCGCGACAGCGTAAGCAGGTTCGGCAGGGTCAGCATCGGCCCTGTGCATAGCGCGCAATTGCGGCAAACGGAATCGCAACCTTCGCAGCCTACCGCAACCATTCGCAAAACTTCTTGCCCATCGCCTGCTCGGGGCTAAGGGTGCTCGCGACGAGAAGATGCTGGCCACGGACTAAATGACAACATCGACGCATCTGGTGCGCACGCGCCGCTTCCTGCCGCTGTTCGTCACCCAGCTTCTGGGGGCCTTCAACGACAATCTCTACAAGAACGCGATGGTCCTGTACGTCGTGTACAACGTCTACAGCTCCGAAGCGCAGGAGGCGCGGTTCTCGGCCATTGCCTCGGGCCTGTTCATCCTGCCGTTCTTCCTGCTTTCCGCGCTCGCCGGCCAATTGGCCGACATGCGAGACAAGGCGCGGATCATCCGCGTGGTCAAGGCCTGTGAAATCGCGATCATGCTGGTCGGCGGTGCCGGGCTGGTGATGGCCTGGCTGGGCATGGAAGTGCAATCCATCGCCATCCCGCTGATGCTGGCGGCGCTGCTCGCCATGGGCGTCCATTCCACGTTCTTCGGACCGATCAAGTACGCCATCCTGCCGCAGCACCTGCACGATGGCGAAGTGCTGGCAGGCACCGGCCTGGTCGAGGCGGGAACCTAAATCGCGATCCTGGCAGGCACCATTCTGGCAGGCTGGATCCCGGTGGAGGTCGCCGCCGTCGGCGTCGTGCTGACCGCGCTGATCGGCTATGTCTCGGGCCGCCAGGTGCCGCCCGCCCCGCCGCTGCAGGCAGCGCAGAAGATCGATTTCAACGTCCTTACCGCGTCGTGGAACCTGATCCGCAACACCATGCGGCACCGGCAGGTGTTCATGGCAATCATTGCGATCAGCTTCTTCTGGACGGTCGGCACGGTGCTGTTCATCCAGTTTCCGCCGCTGGCCAAGAACGTGCTCTATGCCAGCAAGGAAGTGGCCAGCCTGTTTCTGGTGATGTTCTCGGTCGGCATCGCCATCGGCTCGATGTCGATCAACGCGCTGCTCAAGGGCACCGTTTCGGCGCGCTATTCGCCCGCTTCGGTGCTGGTCATGGGCGCCTTCGTCGTCGCCTTTCACCTGGTGTGCCGGATGTGGCCCGACATGCGCGGGCACGATCTGATGGACGTTGCCACGTTCATTGCCCAGCCGCTGGCTATTCCGCTGCTGCTGTGCCTGCTGGGCATTGCCGTGGCGGGCGGGATGTTCGTGGTACCGCTCTATGCCTTCCTGACCACCGTGGTCGACAAGTCGGAAACCGCGCGGACAATCGCGGCCAACAATATCGTCAACTCCGGGGCGATGGTGGCCGGCGCGCTGATCGCCGGGGCTCTCAGCGGCGCGGGCGTCGCGCTGGTCGACCAGCTGCTACTGGGCGCGGCGATGTGCGTGGTATCGGCGTGGCTCGGGTGGCTGCTCTACAAGGCCGAGCGCACCGCCTGACCCCGGCTCAGACGGTCAGGGGCTCAGACGGTCAGGGGTTCAGGCGATGAACACCATCACCGCCAGGAAGCACGCGCAATAAGCGATCATAAAATCGCGCACGTCCTGCATCGTGATCCGCTTGAGGTCGAGTGGCTCTGATCGCACCTCCATCGCGCGCAGGCGTTCCTCGGTTCGGCGCATCGCCGCGATCACTTCGGGTTCGAGCCTGGGCATTTCACGCAGCGCATGGCGCGGCAGCGAAGCGCGGAAGG
>JAPLPG010000020.1 GCA_026400375.1 Novosphingobium sp.
TCGCAGTGCCCGTGGGGCTTCCGCTGCTGCTGCGGGTTGCAGTGCCGCTCACGGTAGCTGTGCCGCTAGACGACGCTGTACCCGTCGCAGAGGAAGACGCCGTGCCGGTAGACGATGCAGACCCGGTGCCCGTGGCAGAGGACGATGAAGTGCCTGTGCCAGACGGTGAAGCTGTTGCCGTCATGGAAGAGGATTGCGTGCCCGTGCCTGAAGAAGACACAGAGCTGGTCCTCGTCGCGGAGGAGCTGCTGGTGCTGCTGGATGTTGAGCTGGCCGTGCCAGAGGCAGTCTGCGAGGCGCTCACAGTCGACGTGGCACTAGCCGTGCGCGTCGTGGAGGACGTCCTGCTGGTCGTCTGGGCGGGCGTCACAGTCCGGCTAGCAGACGCAGTCTGGGTAGAAGTGGCGGTGACGGTACCGGTGCGGCTAGCCGAGGGTGTGATGGCCATAGGCTGGGCAGGTACAGCAACGCCGCGCAACGCGCTACCAGCGGAGACAGCATACACAGCAACCGTGGAGTCCGCGATAGGATCATACCGGAAGAGCTGCGCCTCAGTAGAATAGTAGAGGACGAACCGGACATCGCGCTGGATGCTCTCAAAGCGGCCGGTCAGGGAATACACGCTGTCAGAGACAGACAGGCTCTTCTCGCTTGACACCGACCAAGCGCCATCAGCCCTCAGGATGAAGTGCACAAGGCTCGCGCTCTCAGACAGGTCGTCGCTGGAGGTAATGACCCACAGAGACGAGCTGTTTTCGAACACGAAAGACCAGGGGCTGAGATTGTCGCCGTCAAAGCCCGGTAGAAGAGTCGCAGAGCCTGCCACCTCCGTAGGGCTGATGGAGAACACGCCGCTCCAGCCAAAGTCCTCACCGCCACCGCTGCCAAAGAGCTGGCCGTCAAACAGCGCAACGCCGCGAGCATCGTAATACCCTGGTGCGTGGGGCAGACCAAGCACCTGCACAGAGCTGGTTGCAAAGCGGCTGGGCAAGAAACGGAAGCCTGACGCCTCTAATCCCGCCCCGCTGATCCAGAAGCGGTCACCGCTGTCCGTGGCCACCTGCTTCATGCCGCTGGTCACGCCCGATGCAAAGTAGTCAGACGATGGCAGTGCCACAAGCTCCACGCGCAGGTCAGAATCTACGACTGCAATCACCTTGCTGCCGGTCATGCTCATGACATCGCCCGCAGCCAGGTTGTAGCATGGGAACACTACGTAGCGCCCATCGGTGCTGGTGGAAGGCAAGCCGTCGGAATCCATGTTCCATCCTACAACTGTCGAGCCCGCGCCCAGGGTGCACGCCAAGCTATCGCTAGAGCTTGCAGAGGGCAGCGCAACCGAGCGGCTCACACGGCCAGTGACCACTTCCACCTCCTCCAAGAAGACAGGTAAGGCCACGCCAGACCTGTTTGCAGAGACGGTGGGGGCATCGCCCACGCGGAGCACTGCAATCGTCGTATTCGCGGAGAGCGGCTGCGCAACCGTCCTAGACGGCGTCGAGGTGCCGGTGGCCGACGCCGTAATAGAGCCAGTGGAGCCCGTGGTGACGGTCGCTGTTGCACTGCTTGTCCCGGACGAGGTGGAAGTGCCAGATGCAGACGGCATCCCTGTCGATGACGCCGAGGATGTCCCGGTAGCGGATGAAGAGGAGGTTCCACTCTGGGAGGCGGACGACGTTGCCGTCTGAGTCGCAGTACCGGAGAGGGTGCCCGTGCTGGAACCGGAGCTGGTGCTGGTGCTGGATGCCGTGGAAGACGCTGTTTGCGTCTGCGAGCCTGTGGCTGTAGCGGAAGCGGAGGCAGTGCCAGTCGCAGAGGACGAGGGCGTGCCAGTTGATGTCCCAGAGCCACTCATCGTTGAAGAGGCAGTCCCACTGTGGGTACCAGTCATTGTGGCAGTGCCACTAGCGCTGCTTGTCGCAGAGCCAGTGAGGCTGCTTGAGCTAGTGCCCGTAGACGTCGAGCTGGCCGTACCAGTGGCAGAGGTGGTGCCAGTGGAAGACGCAGAGCTGGTGGCTGTGACAGAGGGCGAGACCGTGCCGGTTGCCGACGCGGAGGACGTGCCCGTACCGGACGCCGAGGATGTGCCCGTGCCTGATAAGGACGCGGTCGCACTGCCGGACGCGGTGGCCGTAGCAGTCGCGGAGCCAGTGGCACTCCTGGTGGTGCTGGTGCTGCCAGTGGCTGAGGCCGTTGCCGTCATGCTTGATGTTGTAGAAGCTGTGGCGCTCCGCGTGGAGGACACGGTGGCCGAGCCGGACTGTGTACCGCTGAGTGAAGACGTCGTCGACGCTGTGGAGCTACTGGTGCTTGTCGAGGTCTGGCTCACAGTGGAGCTGGAAGAAGCGGAGGTACTGCTGGTCGAGGTGCCTGTAGCGCTAGTGGATGCGGTGAGCGTGGCAGTGGAAGTCGAAGTGGCGCTCGCAGTGCCCGTGGGGCTTCCGCTGCTGCTGCGGGTTGCAGTGCCGCTCACGGTAGCTGTGCCGCTAGACGACGCTGTACCCGTCGCAGAGGAAGACGCCGTGCCGGTAGACGATGCAGA
>JAPLPG010000206.1 GCA_026400375.1 Novosphingobium sp.
CACGCGGCGGCTCGCACGTCACCGCGCCTCGCGGAAGGCCGGCGGGCAAGGTGCCTGCGGCTTCGAGCGCGGAAAGCGCGTTGTCGATGACCGATGCGAAATCGGCGTGAAGGTTGATCCGGGCGCCCACAGGACTTGTCGAGACTGTCATGGCCGCGCGGTTAGCCCAATCGCGGGCGGAGCGAAAGAGCGCTTACTTGCGGACGTTGTACTGCAGTTGCGCGTCGTTCAGCTGGAAACCCACCAGCAGTTCGAAATTGGCGCGGGCCAGCGCGGCCTTGACATCGGGCTGCGACAGCGGATCGATGGCGGCGTCCTGGTCTCCGGCGCGGCGCTTGCGCGTGATCCGCTTGACCATGTCTTCCGGCAAGGACGCTTCGGCCTTGTTGACATAGGCGGCGGCCTGTCCCTTGGCCGTGGCGCGGGCCTGTCCATCGGCGAAATCGACCACGACCGTGCCAAGCCGCTTGGCCACCACGACATTGCCGCCGCGAACCACGGTCGAGAAATAGGGCAATTCGACGCGCCGCGCGCCGCTGGTGTTGCTGCGGCGGGCCAGCACATCGAAGCTGGCGACCGAATAGAGCTTTTCCCCATCCGAGCACTGCGCGCGCAAGTTGGTGATCACCGCCTCGATATCGATAGCGGCCGAATCGGTGCGGCCGGGGGCGGAAAACAGCGTGATATCGCCGGTGTAATCAGGAATGCCCACGCGCGGGCACGGATCGCGCAGGGCGGTGACGCCAACGGCATCGTCCACCACCAGTTCGCCGCGCTTTCCGCCGCAGCCGGACAGCGCCAGCGCCACCAGCAGCGGAGCGCCCAGAACGGCAAGGCGGCGGGTGGAAGCGTTCATGGGCACTTTATCCTCAAATCACGGGCGGCATGCGCTGATGCCGGAATTTGCGCCACCTCTAATCGCCCCCATCGCTTTCGGCAATGTCGCTTTCGGTAATGGCGGTAGGGCGCGCTTGCTGCTAAGTGGCGCAGGATGAACGCCAGCTTGCCAGATATCGCCGCCGAAACGGCCCCCATACGCCTGCTTATTGCCGCGCCGCGCGGTTTCTGCGCCGGGGTGGACCGCGCCATCGAGATCGTCGAACGGGCGATCAACCGCTATGGCGCGCCGGTCTATGTGCGGCACGAGATCGTGCACAACCGCTTCGTGGTCGATGGCCTGAAAGCCAAGGGCGCGATCTTCGTCGAGGAACTGGACCAGGTGCCCGATGGCGCGCCCGTGGTCTTTTCCGCCCATGGCGTGCCCAAGGACGTGCCCGAAGACGCGACCGCGCGCGGGCTGGACTGGCTTGATGCCACCTGCCCGCTGGTATCCAAGGTCCACCGCCAGGCCGAGCGGCAGGTTGAGGCCGGGCGGCATATCCTGTTCGTCGGGCACAAGGGCCACCCCGAAGTGATCGGCACGATGGGCCAGGTCCCGCCCGGCACGATCACGCTGGTCGAAACGGTCGAGGACGTGGCCAAGCTGGCCTTCGCGCCGGAAGAACCGCTCGCCTTCCTCACCCAGACCACGCTTTCGGTGGACGATACGGCAGAGATCGTGGCCGCCCTGCGCGCCAGGTTCCCGCAGATGGTCGGCCCCAAGGCGGAAGACATCTGCTACGCCACCTCCAACCGGCAGGAAGCGGTCAAGGCTATTGCCGGCGAATGCGATCTGCTGCTGGTGATCGGCGCGCCCAACAGCTCGAACTCGCTGCGGCTGGTCGAAGTGGCCGAACGCATCGGCACCCGCGCCCGGTTGATCCAGCGCGCGAACGAGATCGATCCCGAATGGCTCGATGGCGTGAACACGCTGGGGCTGACCGCTGGCGCATCGGCCCCCGAAGTGCTGGTGCGCGAAGTGGTGCAGAAGATCGGCGAGCTGCGCACGGTCTCGGAAGAGACGGTGACCACCACCGAGGAAAAGATGGTGTTCAAGCTGCCGCGCCAGCTGACCGACTGAAGGCAGTACCAACATGGCGGTCTATACCCAGATCGGCGCGGAAGAAATGGCCGCGCTTGTCAGCGAATTCGACGTGGGCGAACTGGTTTCGGCCACGGGCATTGCCGAGGGTGTGTCCAACAGCAACTGGCTGCTGGATACGACCGGCAGCGACGGCCACGGCGCGCGCTTCATCCTGACGATGTACGAATTCCGCATCGAGCTGGACGACCTGCCCTATTTCCTGTCGCTGCTCGATCATCTGGCGGCAAAGGGCTGCCCGGTGCCGCGCACGATCCACGACCGCGAAGGGGCCTTGTTCCGCAAGCGGCCAAATCCCGATGGAGAGATCAAGGCGCTGGCCCTGATCGAATTCCTCCCCGGCGTTTCGGTCAGCGAACCGACCGTGGCGCAGGCCCGCTCGGTGGGCGCGGCGCTGGCGCAGATGCATGGCGCGGCGGCAGACTTTGCCGGCACTCGCGCCAACGGCATGGGCCTGGGCGAATGGCAGCGATTGTTCGATGCCTGCGGGGCCGATGGTCTGGCCGCGATCGATCCGGCGCTGGCAGGCCTTGTCGCAGAACATCTGCCGCGCGTGGCGGCGGCCTGGCCCGCCGACCTTCCCCGCTCGGTCATCCACGCCGATCTGTTCCCCGACAATGTGCTGATGCTGGGCGACAAGGTTACCGGGCTGATCGACTTCTACTTCGCCTGCAACGATCTGATCGCCTATGACGTGGCGGTGACGCACGCGGCGTGGTGCTTCGATACGACGGGGCGCAATTTCGATGCGGCCCTGTCGAAAGCCCTGCTCGACGGATATGAAACGGTCCGCCCGCTTTCGGCGGCCGAGCGCGCCGCCCTGCCCTTGCTGGCGCAAGGCGCGGCGCTGCGGTTCACGGCGAGCCGCGCCTATGACTGGCTCAACACGCCCGCCGATGCGCTGGTGATGCGCAAGGACCCGATGGCCTTTGCGCGGCGGCTACAATTCTACGCGGCCAACCCCGGCGTTTTCGCATGAAGCATGTCGAGATCTTCACCGACGGCGCGTGCAAGGGCAATCCCGGCAAGGGCGGCTGGGGCGCGCTGCTGCGCATGGGTGAGCGCGAGAAGGAAATGTCCGGGTCCGAAAAGGACACGACCAACAACCGCATGGAACTGATGGCCGCGATCCAGGCCTTGCAGGCGCTGAAGCAGCCCTGCCGCGTGACGCTTCACACCGACAGCAAATATGTGCTCGATGGCATCACCAAGTGGATCTTCGGCTGGCAGAAGAAGGGCTGGAAGACCGCCGACAACAAGCCGGTCAAGAACGAGGACCTGTGGCGCCTGATGCTGGACGCGGTGCGTCCGCACCAGATCGAATGGGTCTGGGTCAAGGGCCACGACGGCCACCCGGAAAACGAGCGCGTGGACAAGCTGGCCAGCGACGCCGCAATAGCGGCCTGAACTGCCGTCATTGCACCCCCGCGTAGCGGGGAC
>JAPLPG010000318.1 GCA_026400375.1 Novosphingobium sp.
ATCGTCGGGCTGCTGGGCGGGGGCTGGCTCGGCGGCACGGTGGGACTGGTGCTTGCAAGCCTGCTGAGTCCGGCCCAGCTCGATGCCGATGGGTGGCGAATTGCCTTTGCGATTGGCGCAGGGATCGTGCCGCTGGCCTTCATCCTGCGGCGGCGACTGGACGAGACGCTGCACCTGCCAGAGACAGGGCCGAACGTGGTGAGCGTGCTGGATGTGCCCGCCTATGCCGCGGCGCTGCTTGGCGTGTTCGGGTTCCTGCTGGCAGGCGCGACCGGGGATTTCCTGTTCGTCTATGCCGTGACCTTCCTGAAGATCCCGGTGACCAATGGCTATGTGCTGCAGATGGCGGCAGCGGCAACGCAGATCGTCGGGCTGCTGGGCGGGGGCTGGCTCGGCGATCGGATCGGACGCCAGAAGGTGAACTTTGCCGCGGCGCTGGTGGCCGCACTGGTCTCGTTGCCGCTGTTCTGCTGGGGTATCGGCGGGGGCACGTTGGGCCAGTTGGCAACTGCCGCCGCGCTGCTGCTGCTGCTGGCAACGGTTTCGGGGGCGGTGGCTTATGCCGCGTTTGTCGAGATCACGCCCAAGCGGCATCGCGCCGGACTGGTCGGCATCGGGTACGGCGTGGTGGTGGCGGTGACCTTCGGGCTGACCCCGGTGTTGCTGACGCGCTACATGGCGCAAACCGGCGACCTTGCAGCGCCTGGATATGCGTTTGTGGCAGCGGCCGTGCTGTTGATGGCGTCCTCGGTGCTTCTCGGAAAACGCACGGGATCGCCTTTGGGGAAGGGCGAAAACCGATGATCGGGTTCGACAGCGCCAAATCATCGGTGTAAGGGCAAAGGGATGAATTCAGAACCGGCCACGCCGCTGCTCGACACGGTCAATACACCTGACGATCTTCGCAAGCTTGCTCCATCGCAGCTGCGCCAGTTTTCGGACGAATTGCGTGCCGAAATGATCTCTGCCGTCGGCACGACCGGCGGACACCTCGGCTCGGGCCTCGGGGTGGTCGAACTTACCGTTGCCATCCACTATGTGTTCAACACGCCGCAGGACAAGCTGGTGTGGGACGTCGGCCATCAGGCCTATCCGCACAAGATCATCACCGGACGGCGTGACCGCATTCGCACGCTGCGGCAGGGCGGGGGGCTTTCGGGCTTCACCAAGCGCAGCGAAAGCGAATACGACCCGTTCGGCACCGCGCATTCCAGCACGTCGATCTCGGCCGCGCTGGGCTTTGCCATTGCCAACAAGCTTTCGGGCCGGGCGGGCAAGGGCATTGCCGTGATCGGCGATGGCGCGATGAGCGCGGGCATGGCCTATGAGGCGATGAACAACGCCGGTGCTGCCGGCAACCAGCTGGTCGTGATCCTGAACGACAACGACATGTCGATCGCGCCGCCGGTGGGCGGGCTTTCGGCCTATCTCGCCCGGCTGGTATCCTCGCGCCCGTTCCTCGGCCTGCGCGAGATTGCACGCAAGCTGGCCCGCAACCTGCCCCGCCCGCTGCACCAGGCAGCACGCAAGACCGATGAATTCGCGCGTGGCATGGCCATGGGCGGCACCCTGTTCGAAGAGCTGGGCTTCTATTACGTCGGCCCGCTGGACGGGCACAACATCGACCAGCTGATCCCCGTGCTGGAAAACGTGCGCGATGCAGCCGAAGGGCCGTGCCTGGTCCATGTTGTGACGCAGAAGGGCAAGGGCTATGCCCCGGCCGAACAGGCGGCGGACAAGTACCACGGCGTGCAGAAGTTCGACGTGGTAACCGGCGAGCAGGTGAAGGCCAAGCCTGGCGCCCCTGCCTATCAGAACGTATTCGGTGAAACGCTGGCCAAGCTGGCCGACAGCGACCCGACCATCTGCGCCATCACCGCCGCGATGCCCGGTGGCACCGGGGTAGACAAGTTTGCCAAGGCCCATCCGGACCGCACGTTCGACGTCGGCATTGCCGAACAGCATGCAGTGACCTTTGCCGCAGGGCTTGCCGCCGAGGGCATGCGCCCGTTCTGCGCGATCTATTCCACCTTCCTGCAGCGCGCCTTCGATCAGGTGGTGCATGACGTGGCGATCCAGAACCTGCCGGTGCGCTTTGCGATCGACCGCGCGGGGCTGGTGGGGGCCGATGGCGCCACGCATGCCGGATCGTTCGACGTGGCCTATCTCGCCACGCTGCCCAACATGGTCGTGATGGCGGCGGCAGATGAGGCCGAACTGGTCCACATGACCTATACCGCCGCCTGTCATGACAGCGGGCCGATTGCCTTCCGCTATCCGCGCGGCAACGGCACCGGCGTGCCCCTGCCTGATGTTCCTGAACGGCTGGAGATCGGCAAGGGCCGTATCGTGCGTTCTGGCAGCAAGGTCGCGCTGCTTTCGCTGGGTACGCGGCTGGCCGAAGCGCTCAAGGCGGCGGAACAGCTTGAAGCC
Organism: Novosphingobium sp.; assembly: GCA_026400375.1. Classification (GTDB taxonomy): domain Bacteria; phylum Pseudomonadota; class Alphaproteobacteria; order Sphingomonadales; family Sphingomonadaceae; genus Novosphingobium. The sequence goes on from JAPLPG010000318.1 coordinate 2,434, forward strand.
AAGGGCTTGTCCACGACCGTGGCCGACCTGCGCTTTGCCAAGCCGCTCGACACGGACATGATCCGCCACCTGATGGCGACGCATGAAGTGGTGGTGACGATCGAGGAAGGATCGATCGGCGGCCTTGGCGCGCACGTGCTGACCATGGCGAGCGACGAAGGGCTGACCGACGCCGGCCTCAAGATCCGCACGATGCGCCTGCCCGACCTGTTCCAGGATCATGATGCGCCAGACAAGCAGTACGACACTGCAGGCTTGAATGCCCCGCACATCGTGGACACGGTACTGAAGGCGCTGCGCCACAATTCTGCCGGCGTGAACGAAGCCCGCGCCTGATGGCATAAGCCGCAGCGGGCTGGCCTAATGCAGGCCCGCCCTTATCTGCCTGGTTGTTGCCAAGGAATTCTAACGCAGTCTGGCTGTCAGCCTGCGAGGCCCGCGCTGGGTTAACGCACCCAGAGCCACAGCCCGGCTGGTATGCCGAAGAAGTGGTAGTGCGCCCAGGTGATCAGGAACCACACCAGAAAGGCGATGATCCAGATCACGCCGATTGCGCCGAATTGCGATGTTTGTGGCCAGAAGCTGGTGCGGCGCTGCCACGGCTGGAACTCCCGCTTATTGCGCGCCAGCTTGCGCTTGTCCTGAAGGCGCGAGCCGACAAGGGCAAGGACGATCAGCCCGACCATGAGAATGATCGATCGTGCGGTAGGCGCGGCGATCAGATGGGCCAGGGCCCACAGCGCGATGCCCCACATCATCGGATGACGGGTGATCTTGAAGACGCCGGACGGGATGACTGTCCCCAAGCCGGCAGCGTTCTTGCCGGGAAGGGCGGGATTGCGCACGAACGACGGGATCAGGAAAGCCAGCGCCGCAATCGTCAGCAGGCTGGCAAGAGCCCACGGAAGCGGATGCATCCCATTCCATAGCGCAAAGCCCGGGTCCGTCCGATCGAACACGACGATGACCCAGGCGAGGGTTCCAATCGAGATGAACGAATAGACAAGCAGAAACATCTGTTCGCCCAGGCGAGACAGAAGCATCCCGCGCAATGTTCCAGACATCACGAAGTGCGACACCACGAAACTGACGGTTGCCACCAACAGGTGGAGCAACGACGCACCCATGTCCGTCCTCAAAGTTCTGGTCCGTGACTGTCCGGACCCTCGTTATCTTTATGACGGTATTAGGTTAGACCGTGCTTCACAAGCGACGCTTGGGGGCAATTAAGACCGTTGCGGATCATGCCCCCAGGCTCGGCAATTCACCTGTACCGTTCAAGTTACTCCATGCATGAGCTTTTTCAGCGGGATTGCTATGACGAGCAGCACAGCACCGATGCCGACCGACACCCAGCCGATCGTCGTAAACACCCCGACGTAGGTATCGAGGCTGACCTTCAGGTTGGTCACCTGTCCGCCGACCGTCTCGACACTGGCGATCTGCGCCACCATTCCGGCAACATACTGCGCCACGGCGATCGACAGGAACCACACGCCCATCATCAGCCCGACGATGCGCGCGATCGACAGCTTGGTGATCATCGACAGGCCGACGGGCGAGATGCAGAGCTCGGCCGCGGAGTGGATGAAGTAGAGGCCGGCCAGCCACCACACGGCGACCTTGAAGTCGGGTCCGGCGA
>JAPLPG010000306.1 GCA_026400375.1 Novosphingobium sp.
CTGCCGCTGCATTGTCGCTGGCCGGGTGCGCCGCGCAGGCCCCGCCCGAAGACGTACCCGCCCTGCCGCAAGGCGCGTGCAAGGCCGAACCGGCGCAATCGCTGGTGGGCCGCAAGGCCGATGCCAGCGTTGCGGCAGAGCTGCTGCGGTTGACCGGCGCCCGGACCTTGCGCTGGGTGCCGCCGCGGTCTGCCGTAACGATGGACTATCGCGCCGACCGGCTGACGGTGGGCTATGACGACACCTACACGATCGTCCGCATTTCCTGCGGATAGGTCTGGACAGCATGGGCGGCGGACCATACCCCGCGCCCATAGTGATTAAGGGCGCGGTTAACGCCGTGCGACGGGAAGAGACAGATGACCGACCAGTTTGCGCTGACCGAAGACCAGATTGCCATCCAGGACATGGCCCGGCGCTTTACCGCCGATGCGATCACGCCCTTTGCCGCGCAGTGGGACGAGGAGCACCTGTTCCCGCGCGATACGATCAAGGCGGCGGCCGAACTCGGCTTTGCCGCGATCTATGTCAGCGAGGAATCGGGCGGGATCGGGCTGGGCCGCTTGGAAGCGGCGCTGATCATGGAAGCGATGGCCTATGGCTGCCCCACCACCAGCGCCTTCATCTCGATCCACAACATGGCGGCGTGGATGATCGACACGTTCGGCGGCGCTGATCTCAAGGCCCGCTACCTGCCCGATCTGGTGACGATGGACCGCTTTGCCAGCTACTGCCTGACCGAGCCGGGTTCCGGTTCGGATGCGGCGGCGCTGAAGACCACCGCACGCCGCGATGGCGATGATTACGTGCTCAATGGCACCAAGCAGTTCATTTCGGGCGGTGGGGTCAACGATGTCTACGTCGTGATGGTCCGCACCGGCGATGATGGCGCAAAGGGCATTTCGTGCGTGGTGGTGGACAAGGACACCCCCGGCGTCAGCTTCGGCGCGCCGGAACGCAAGCTGGGCTGGAATGCCTCGCCCACAGCGCAAGTGATCTTCGACAATGCCCGGGTGCCGGTGGCCAACCGCGTGGGCGAGGAAGGCGATGGCTTCAAGTTCGCGATGGCCGGGCTGGATGGCGGGCGGCTGAACATTGGCGCCTGCTCGCTCGGCGGGGCGCAGCGCTGCCTTGATGAGGCGGTGCAATACGTCAAGGATCGCCGCCAGTTCGGCAAGTCCATCGCCGAATTCCAGAACACCCAGTTCGTGCTGGCCGACATGGCGACCGACCTCGAAGCGGCGCGGGCGCTGCTCTATCTTGCCGCTGCCAAGGTGACGTCCGGCGCGCCCGACAAGACGCGGTTTTCGGCGATGGCCAAGAAGCTTTCGACCGACAACGGATCGTCGATCGTGGACCGGGCGCTGCAGATGTTCGGCGGTTACGGCTACTTGCGCGATTACCCGATCGAACGATTCTGGCGCGATCTGCGCGTCCACCGCATCCTGGAAGGCACCAACGAAGTCATGCGCATGATCGTGGGAAGGGACCTGTTGAAGTGAGCGTTCCGAACAGCACCTACGACGTCCTGAAGTGCACCAAGGCGCACGCAGGCGTCATTTCCTTGAACCGGCCCAAGGCCTTGCATGCCCTGACGCTGGACATGGTGCACGCCATGACTGCGGCGCTGCTCGAATGGCGCGATGACCCGGCGGTAAGCGTCGTCCTGATCGATCACGCCGCCGCGCCCGATGGCGATCCTAAGCTGTCGCGCGGGTTCTGCGCCGGCGGGGACATCGCCTTCCTGCGCAATTCGGCGCTGAACGACGGTGGCGCTTCGGGGCGCAAGTTCTTCCACGATGAATACCAGCTCAACCATCTGCTGATGACATATGGCAAGCCGGTGGTGGCGTTCATGGATGGCATCACGATGGGCGGTGGCGTGGGCATTTCAGGGCCTGCGACCTACCGTGTTGCCACGGAAAACACCAAGCTGGCGATGCCCGAGACCGGGATCGGCCTGTTCCCCGATGTCGGCGGCGGCTGGTTCCTTTCGCGGCTGCGCGGGCGGCTGGGGCAGTATCTGGCGCTGACCGGGGCGCGGCTCGATGGTGCGGAATGCCTCTGGGCGGGGCTGGCGACGCACTATGTACCATCAGCCAATCTGGCCGAGGCCAAGGCGCGGATCGCTGCGGACCCCGACAATATTCCCGCGATCCTGCGCGAACTGTCCGCCGTGCCGCCCGAACCGACGATTGCCGCGCATGGCGCAGATATCGAGCGGCTGTTCGCATCGAACCGGTACGAGGACATCCTGGCCGCGCTTCAGGCGGATGGATCGGACTTTGCGGCCGAAACCCTCAAGACGCTCCACACCAAGAGCCCGCAGACCTGCAAGGTGGCCCTGCGCCAGCTGGCGACCAGCCTGACGCTGCCAGATTTTGCCGCGAACATGGCGATGGAATATCGCATTGGCGCACGGGTGCTGGTGCTTCCCGACTTTGCCGAGGGCGTGCGCGCGGTCATCGTCGACAAGGATCACGCGCCGAAGTGGTCGCCCGCGACAGCCGAAGGCGTGACCGACGAATTGCTGGACCAGATTTTTGCGCCGCTGGGCGCTCAGGAAGAATGGAAACCGCTATGAGCTATGAAACCATCCTCGTCGAACAGCAGGGCGCGGTGACGCTGATCACGCTCAACCGGCCGCAGGCGCTCAACGCCCTGAATTCGCAGGTTCTGGCCGATCTGATCGACGCCTTTGCCGCGTTCGAGGCCGACCCGGCGCAGCGCTGCGCGGTGCTGACCGGATCGGGCGAAAAGGCCTTTGCCGCAGGGGCCGACATCAAGGAAATGGCCGACAAGCCGGCAGCGGATTTCTTCAACGAGGACTTCTTTGCCAAGTGGACCAGCCATCTGGTCAAGACCACGCGCAAGCCGTGGATCGCGGCGGTCAACGGCTTTGCGCTGGGCGGCGGCTGCGAACTGGCGATGATGGCCGATTTCATCATCGCATCGGACACGGCCAAGTTCGGCCAGCCCGAAATCAAGCTGGGCGTGGCCCCCGGCATGGGCGGATCGCAGCGGCTGACGCGCGCGGTGGGCAAGGCCAAGGCGATGGACATGTGCCTGACCGGGCGCATGATGGACGCCGCCGAAGCCGAACGCAGCGGTCTTGTCAGCCGCGTCGTGCCGCTGGCCGACCTGCTGGGCGAAGCGCTCAAGACCGCGCAGGCCATCGCCGCGATGCCGCCGATGGCCGCCGTGGCCAACAAGGAAATGGTCAACGCCGCGTTCGAAACCACGCTGGACCAGGGCCTGCTGTTCGAACGCCGCCTGTTCCAGGTGCTGACCGCGACCGAGGACAAGGCCGAGGGCATGAAGGCCTTCATCGAGAAGCGCCCCGGCGTGTGGACGGGTAGGTAAGTGAATAAGACCCCCTCCCGCTAGTGGGAGGGGATTGTGAGGGCTTTGGGCCTTCGGCAGCAAGACCACCCTGCGGGAACAGGCCCTCCCCCGGCCCCTCCCGCAAGCGGGAGGGGAGATTTACAATGAAGATCGCATTCATCGGACTTGGCAACATGGGCGGCGGCATGGCTGCGAACCTGGTGAAGGCGGGACATGACCTCCACGCCTTCGACCTGGCGGAGGCCGCTCTCGCCCGCGCGCAGGAAAACGGCTGCACCACCTACACTGCGGTCAAGGAAGCGGTACAGGGTGCCGATGCGGTCGTCTCGATGCTGCCCAACGGGGCCATCGTGAACGCGGTCTACAGTGCCGACGTGATCGGGCAGGCCCCCACTTCGGCGCTGCTGCTCGATTGTTCGACGATCGATGTTGCCACGGCGCGCGAAGTGGCGGCCGTTGCCAACGCGGCTGGGTACGAGATGGTCGATGCGCCGGTATCCGGCGGGATCGCCGCAGCCAATGGCGGCACGCTGACCTTCATGGTGGGCGGCACCGACGAATCCTTTGCCCGGGCCGAGCCGATCCTTGCTGCCATGGGCAAGGCGGTGATTCATGCCGGAGCCGCCGGAGCGGGCCAGGCCGCCAAGATCTGCAACAACATGCTGCTGGGCGCATCGATGGTCGCCACGTGCGAAACCTTCGCCATGGCCGAAAAGCTGGGGCTGGATCTGCAGACCTTCTATGACATCTCGTCCAAGGCTTCGGGCCAGTGCTGGTCGATGACATCGTACTGCCCCGTGCCCGGCGTCGGCCCGCAGACGCCGGCCGACAACGGCTACCAGGGCGGCTTTGCCACCGCGCTGATGCTCAAGGATCTGAAGCTGGCGATGGCTGCGGCGCAGGACGCCGGTGCGCAAGTGCCGATGGGCGCGCGGGCAGAGGAGCTTTACGCAGCCTTTGCCGAGGCAGGAAACGCAGGGCTCGACTTCTCGGCGATCATCAAGTCGCTGTAAGCGGTCGCGGTCAGCGGGTCTTTGCGGCGATGATCCGTCCAATCGGATCACTGGCCAGCAAAGGCCTTGCCGAACTGCCGGGCGCGCGCGCTGTCCTTTCAGCCTTGGGCGCGGCATAGCTGTAGGCCAGTTGTTGCCGCACCGGGCCTGATCGGACGGGGGCCTCGGGGCGAATGCCCTTCAGGAAATCGGCCCCGATGGTGCTGCGCGAAGCATTGGTCATCGCAGGTCTGCCCGATGATGCCGGTGATGCTGATGCCGGAGATGCTGATGCCAGCACCGTGAACTGGCCATTCCTGGCCGGTCTTTCCGGATAGATGAACCCGTTGACCGGCCACGCCGTGGTGCCAAGATTGCCGATCGGCGCATACCACACGCGCACTTCGGACCAATCGTTCTGCGGCGACACGTCAACCGCGCGCACATCGTTCTCGATCTGCCCGCGCCGCCCGTCGATGGGTGACCAGTTGGCATGGCGCAGCAGCACCGTGCGCGAATCGATCACCCGGCTGACCGCGGCGACATGGCCCAGCTCCATCCGGCCATAGGGGGCAAAGCTCATCACCGCGCCCGGTTTGGGCTTGCGCCCCTTGGCATAGCGACCTTCGGCCTGCTGCCACCATGTCAGCGCATCGCCATAGATCTGTATGCCGCTGATCTGGCGCGCATAAGGCACGCATTGCAGGTAGGGCAGCGCCTCGCTTTCGCTGTCCGGCATGGCCGAATACCGCGAGGTTTCGCGGAACTCGGCGGCGTTGCCGATGCCTGCAGGCAGGGCCAGTGCGACCAGCGCGGCAATGCGATAAGACGTTTCCCTCATGCAGGGCACTATCGATTACTTTGGTTATGGCAGGGCTTCGACTTCTGGTTAACGCAGGCCTAATCATTCGCCCTGACTTAAACCGCCCCTTGCGTTCACGCGCAGGAACAGCCACGGGAGGCCCATGCGCCCACAGGTCATCATTATCGGACGCCCCAACGTCGGCAAATCCACGCTGTTCAACCGGCTCGTGGGCAAGAAGCTTGCGCTGGTGGACGATCAGCCCGGCGTCACGCGCGATCGCCGCTTTGGCGATGCGACGCTGCTCGGGCTGGATTTCACCATCGTCGACACGGCAGGCTGGGAGGATCTTGATCCCGATACCCTGCCCGGCCGCATGCGCCAGCAGACCGAAGCCTCGCTGGTCGGCGCGGACGTTGCGCTGTTCGTGATCGACGCCCGCGCCGGGGTGACCCCGCTGGACGAGGAAATTGCCCGCTATCTGCGGTCGAGCCGCGTGCCGATCGTGCTGATGGCCAACAAGGCCGAAGGGCGCCAGGGCGATCCGGGCATCTATGATGCCTTTGCGCTGGGCTTTGGTGAGCCGGTGGCGTTTTCGGCCGAACATGGCCAGGGCCTTGCCGATCTTTTCGAAGCGCTGCGCCCGCATCTTGAACCGAAGCAGGCCGAAGAGGCCGAGGACGACAATGCCGAAGGCGAAGAGGAAGAGTTCGATCCCGAATCCGTCCTGAAGCTGGCCATCGTCGGCCGTCCGAATGCGGGCAAATCCACGCTGATCAATCGCCTGCTGGGCGAAGATCGCCTGCTCACCGGGCCCGAGGCCGGCATCACGCGCGATTCGATTGCCATTGACTGGCAGTGGTTCGATCCCGAGCGGGAGGATTATCGCCCCGTCCGCCTGATCGACACGGCGGGCATGCGCAAGAAGGCGCAGGTCACCGACAAGCTCGAAAAGATGTCTGTCGCCGATGCGCGCCATGCC
>JAPLPG010000214.1 GCA_026400375.1 Novosphingobium sp.
AACCATCGTCGAACACGAAGAACAGGTTCATGCCGCCCAGCTCCTCGATCCACTTGTGTTCCGCGGCATCGAGGAACAGGACCTGATCGTGCCCGCGCGCAAAGGCTTCGGCGGTGGGGACGAGGCTGGCGGCATAGTTGCCGCCACACTTGGCAGCGCCGGTGCCGCCGGGCGCGGCGCGGGTATAGTCCGAAACCCAGATCGACACCGCAGGCGCGCCCGATTTGAAGTAGTTTCCGGCCGGGCTGGCGATGACCATGAACTTGTACTTGCGGGCCGGGCGCACGCCGAGGAAGGCCTCGGTGGCGAACATGAAGGGGCGCAGATACATCGATCCGCCCTCGACGCTGGGGAACCAGTCCTTGTCGGCCAGGACCTGCTGGCGCACGGCTTCGAGGAACAGGTCTTCGGGCAGTTCGGGCATGGCCAGGCGGCGGGCAGAGGCATTGAAGCGCTCGGCATTCGCATCAGGCCGGAACAGGGAAATTCCGCCGTCTGCGAGGCGATAGGCCTTCAGCCCTTCGAAGATTTCCTGCGCATAATGCAGCACCGCGGCGGCGGGGTCGAGCGCGATCGGGCCATAGGGAACGACGCGGGCATCGTGCCAGCCCCCATTGTCGCCGTGGCCTTCGGTATAGTCGATCTCGATCATGTGATCGGTGAAGGCGGTGCCGAAGCCGGGGTTGGCCAGCACCTGTGCCCGCACGTCCGCAGCAACCGGGGCCGGGTGCGGGTGGTGCGTGAAGGTGAGGCTGTTTTCGGCGATGCTCGCCATGATCGGCAGTCCTTGCGCTAGAATCGAAGATGGCGCGCCGTGAACTATTGTTGCGTCAAACGCAAGGGGAATGTAATAAATGTGAAGGGCCGCGTCGGTCAATCCGAAGCGGCCCTTCGCATGGTCAGCGGCCGGAAGTGCCGCCCACGAAGCCTCTATCGCTTAATCGAAACTCAGCGATAATGCCTCGCGCGGGACTGTACCGACCTCTGTGCTGAACCATGAGACATCGGATCACCTCCTTTCGCGCTGTTGAGCCAAATTCGCCGCCCTTTCAGGCAACTGGGCCGCAGGTGCGTTAGCCTGCCGACTTGTCTTGAATGTGATTCATCCGATGGCAAACAACAAGTCTTGCATGAAATTATTTTGGCGTCAGTATATTCGCCTTCGCAGGTGCGAAACGCCGCGCTTTCATCGCCGGCAATCCTCGATCACCCGCGCCACTTCGGGCCATGCCGGCAGATAGAGCGTGGGCAGGCCGTTGACCTCCACCGCAAAGCGCCCCCGGCTGAAGGCCATCGCATCGAGCAGGCGATCGTTGGCGGGCAGCGCCACGATCAGTTGCGGCGTGCCCGGCGCGGCGGGCGAGGCCGACAGCGGGCGGGTTTCGCTGGTCGTTGCCACGGTCATCGGCAGGGCCTGCGTGGCAGACCCTGCGCGGATCAGGCTGACGGTGCGCGCGGCGCGGTTGCAAGTGAGCGCAAACAGCGCCGATCCGGCGGGGCCGAACTGCGCCGTGCCATTGCCATAGCGCCAGTCTCCGGCGGTCTGCGGTGCATCGCGCCAGTCCTTAACAGCAGGGGCCGGGGCTGGCGGCGGCGGGGGAGGCGCAGGCCGGCTGGTCGGCTGCGGCGCGGGCGGCGGGACGACCTGCGGCGCGCTGCAGGCGCTTGCCAGCAGGGCAAGGGCGCAGGAAAAAACCGGGGCGAGACGCGGAGCGCGATTGATCTTCATGGCCCAGTTATGGAAGGAACGCGCCGTGACCTCAACCCGCCCCCCCAAACAGAAGATGCGCGTGGACCAGTTGCTGGTCGAACGCGGCCTTGCCGAAAGCCGCGCCCGGGCGCAGGCGCTGATCCTGGCGGGGCTTGTCTTCACCGGCGAAACGAAGATCGCCAAGGCCGGACAGCCGCTGCCCGCAGAAGCGCCGCTTGAGGTTCGCGGGCGCGACCATCCGTGGGTTTCGCGCGGCGGGATCAAGCTGGCACATGCCATCCAGCACTTCGGTCTGGATCCATCGGGCGTGGTGGCGATGGACATCGGCAGTTCCACCGGCGGCTTTACCGACGTGCTGCTGCAGGGCGGCGCGGCCCATGTGTTTGCCGTGGATTCAGGCACCAACCAGCTGGCGTGGAAGCTGCGGCAGGACCCGCGCGGGACCGTGCTGGAACAGACCAGCGCGCGCATCCTCACCCCGGCACACATCGATCGCCCGGCCACCTGGGTCGTCTGCGATGCCAGCTTCATCGCGCTGCACAAGGTGCTGGACGTGCCGCTGGCGCTGGCCGCCCGGCCGACGCAACTGGTTGCGCTGATCAAGCCGCAGTTCGAAGTGGGCAAGGCCGAAGTCGGCAAAGGCGGCGTGGTGCGTGATCCGGCCCTGCACGAACGGGTGTGCCGCGAAGTGCGCGAATGGCTCGAAACCGGTCAGGGCGCGGGCGGATGGACGGTGCAGGGCATCGTGCCCAGTCCGATCACCGGCCCCGAAGGCAACGTGGAATTTCTCGTTTCTGCGGTGAGAAGCTGACTTTTCCCCGGATTTTGTCTCCGGGAGGGATTGCCGATGGATGGACTTGCGATTGCGCAGTGCCCGTCGCCCCGCCAATATCCCGCACGAATCGCGTGCCGTCTGATGTTGGCATGCACAGCCAATGGGTGCCATGAACTACCTCGCCTCTTCCGGTCAGCTTCGCGCCAGCCTTCTGCGCTGGTCCCTGTTCACGGTTCCGATCGTGGTCGCACTCGGCTTCCTGTCGGGCAGGGCAGCGGGTAGCGGACCCGGCAATCCATGGTTCGATGCGCTGGAAAAACCGGCGATCTACCCGCCGCCGGCGGCGTTCGGCATCGTCTGGTCGATCCTTTACGTGATGATCGGCGTGTCGTTTGCGATGATCCTGTCGGCGCGCGGTGCCCGTGGCCGCGCCGTGGCGGGGGCCGCGTTCGTGGTGCAACTGGTGATCAACCTGGCCTGGTCGCCGACGTTCTTTGCGCTGCACCAGATTTCCGGCGCGTTCTGGATCACCGTGGCCATGGCCGTGGCCATCGTGGTGACGATCGCGCTGTTCTGGCGCATCCGCCCGGTCGCCGGGATGCTGATGCTGCCCTATCTGGCGTGGGTCTGCTTCGCCTCGGTGCTGACCTACCAGTTCCTGCAGCTGAACCCCGAGGCCGATGGCAAGTTCGGATCGTCCAGAACGGTGCGCGTGCAAATCTGACGGCACCGATTGCCACTTGCGAGGCGGGGCGGCCCTGCCCACATAAGCCATGCCCCATGGCCATTCAGGATCCAAGCCGATGCAAAGTGAAAACCCCGTCTTCGCCGATTTCGTCAAGCTGCTGAACAGCGCAGCGGGGACCATTGCCGGCGTGGGCCGCGAAGCCAGCGAGAATGCGCGCGAAAAAGCCAGGGAAGTGTTCGGCGGGCTCGATTTCGTCAGCCGCGAGGAATTCGACGCGGTAAAGGAACTCGCCGCATCCGCCCGCGAAGAGGTGGAAGCGCTGAAGGCGCGGCTTGCCGTGCTGGAAACTGCGGCGCTGGAAACTGCGGCGCTGGAGACTGCGGCAAAGGGCGAATGACGGCCCGCGGGGCCGGGCAGGAGCCTGAGGCTCAGGGCTGACCGGCCACCGTCTGCGCGCCGTCCAGTGTGCAGACAATTTTCCAGTAAACCCCTGTCGGCGCATAATCGAGCGTGACATCGGCATCGAGGCTGCGGGCCGGGATCGTCCGGATCAGCGTGGTGCCAAAACCGTGACGTTCGGGTTCGCGCACGGGCGGACCGCCGCGTTCGCGCCATTCGATGCACAACTTGCCCTGATCGTCCTGCCATGACAGCGCGACTCGCCCGCCCGGGTGGCTCAGCGCTCCGTACTTCAGGGCGTTCGTGGCAAGTTCGTGGAAGGCCATGCCGATGATTTCGGCTGCCCTGGGGCTGAGCATCGCCGCGCGACCGGTGATCTCCACTTGCGCCCGGCTGTCGCGCGCCAGGATAGCCAGCTGCGCATCGGCCAGTTCGGCAAGGTCGATTGCCGACCAGCCGCGCCGGACCAGCAGGTCCTGGTTGGCGGCAAGGCTCGACAGGCGGTGTTCGAAGCGTTCGAGGAATTCCGGATCGTTGCCGCCCGAGCGCCGGGCAAGCGCCTGGACCACAGCCAGCAGGTTCTTCGACCGGTGGTTCACCTCCATCAGCAGGACGCGGATCTGCTCTTCCTTTTCGAGCATCTCGGTGACGTCGGTATTGGTGCCGAACCAGTAGAGGATCTGGCCGTCGTCGTCACGGATCGGCAAGGCGCGCGACAGGAACCAGCGGTAGTTGCCGTCCTGACCGCGCAGGGGGAAGGTGTCCTGCCATTCGCGGCCCGCAGCGATGCTCTGAATGAAGTGCGCCGTCACGCGCTCGACATGGTCGGGATGATGCACGATGTCCCAGCCCCAGCCGTCGGTCGCCCCGATGGGCACGCCGGTGAATTCGTACCAGCGCTTGTTGTACCAGCCGATCGATCCGCTGGCATCGGCCACCCATGTCAGGTGGGTGATGTTGTCGGCCAGCATGCGGAACCGCAGCTCGCTTTCGTGCAGTGCGCGCTGGCCATTGACGCGTGCGGTGATGTCGCGGGCGATCTTGCTGGCGCCAACGATGCGGCCTGCCGGGTCAAGGATCGGGGACACGGTGATCGAGACCGTGATCTCCGAGCCGTCCTTGCAGCGCCGCACGGTTTCGAAGCCCTTGATTCCTTCGCCGCGCGAGACGCGGTCGAGGATGTCCTCTTCCTCGCCCTTCCGGTCATCGGGGAGCAGCCTGCGGATCGACTGGCCGACCATTTCGGCCTCGGTAAAGCCGAAAATCCGCGTTGCCGCCGGATTCCAGCTCAGCACGATGCCGTTTAGGTCCTTGCTGACAATCGCATCATCGGAAGACTGGATGATGGCAGACAGGTGTGCTTCGGCCAGCAAGCGACGATGCTCCGTTGCGACCCCGCCCCTGCCTGTCACATTACGCAAACGCCCAATCGATGCAACCGGCGTCGATGCAATCGGGGTGGCCGGCGTGGCCGGGGCCGATCAGAGCCCCGCCTTGCGCAGCGCCTGGTCGAGATCCTCGATCAGGTCGTCCGGGTCTTCCAGCCCCACGTTCAGCCGCAGCATGCCTTCGCCCACGCCCATGTCGGCGCGGGTTTCCGGCCCCACGCCATAGTGCGTGGTCGATGCCGGGTGGCACATCAGGCTGCGCGAATCGCCGATGTTGTTCGAGATGTCGATCAGTTGCAGCGCATCGAGCAGCGCGTGCGCCTGCTTGAGGCCACCATCGAGGTGGAACGAGAAGATCGTGCCGCCCGCCTTCATCTGCTTGAGCGCCAGATCGTATTGCGGGTGGCTGGGCAGGTGCGGGTAGAGCAGGCGCGGCACGCGCGGCTCGACGAAACGCGCCACTTTCAGCGCATTCTCGCTCTGCCGGTGAATGCGCAGGTCGAGCGTTTCCAGCCCCTTGAGCACGACCCAGGCATTGAACGCGGCGATGTTCGGCCCGGTATTGCGCTGGAACGGCAGGAGGACGTTGTTGATCCAGTCGGCCGATCCGCAGACAGCCCCTGCCATCACGCGGCCCTGCCCATCCATCATCTTGGTGGCGGAATAGGCAACGACATCGGCGCCGAAGTCCATCGGGCGCTGCAAGGCGCTGGTGGCAAAGGCATTGTCGACCACGGTGGTGATGCCGCGGCTTTTCGCCAGGCCACAGACGAATTCGAGATCGACCACGTCCATCGTCGGGTTGGCCGGGCTTTCGAAGAAGAACACCTTGGTGTTCGGCCGGATCGCGGCCTCCCACGCGGCGTTGTCCGATGCATCGATGGTGGTGCCGGTGATGCCGAAGCGCGGCAGCAGGTTGTCCACCAGCCAGCGGCACGATCCGAACGCGGCCTTGGCGGCCACCACGTGATCGCCTGCCGAAAGCTGGCACAGCAGCGCCGTGGTCATCGCGGCCATGCCGGTGGCCTGCGTGCGGCACGCCTCGGCCCCTTCCATCAGGGCAATGCGTTCTTCCAGCATCTGCACCGTAGGGTTCTGCAGGCGCGAATAGGTCATGCCCTCCGCCTCTCCGGCAAAGCGCGCGGCGACCGTCGCGGCATCGTCGTAGGCAAAGCCTGAAGTCAGGAACAGCGCTTCGGACGTTTCGCCCATTTCCGAACGCCACGTGCCGCCGCGAATCGCCTGCGTTGCGGGGCGCCAATTGCGGGTGATCGAGCGGTCCTGGCCAGTGGTGCGTTTCATGGTGCCTGCCTTAGTTTTGCGTGGGGAAACGCGCAAGCAGCAGGATTGCGAACTTGGGGGCATCGCCCTATTCCACCGCGCAGATGACGCTTTCCCCTATCGATCGCCCGCGTGAAAGCCCCAGCGCCAGGGACCCTGCCTTGTGGTGCGTCGGCATTGCGGCGGCATTCCTTGCCGTGGTGATGCATCGCCTGGCGATCCCGTCGACCACGATGTTCGACGAAGTCCATTATCTCCCCGCCGCGCGCCGCCTGATCGACCTTACCGCGCGGCTCAATCCCGAACATCCGCTGCTGGCCAAGCAGCTGATCGCCTGGTCGATGCAGGCCATCGGCGATACGGCATTCGGCTGGCGCTTTCCTTCGGCAGTGCTCGGCGGGATCGGCCTGTGGGCGATGATGCGCAGCCTGTGGTGGGCCAGCCTTTCGCGCACGGCCACGATCCTGTTCGGCCTGCTGATGGCCACCAATTTCATCTGGTTCATGATGTCGCGCATTGCCCTGCTCGACATGGCGATGGGTGCCTTCATGGCGCTGGCGGTGTGGCAGTGGGCCTGCGCCTGGCGCAACCCTTCGGGCAAGCCCGGCGGTGCGCGGCAACATCTCGTCCTCACCGGCCTGTTCATGGGCCTGTCGCTGGGGGCCAAGTGGAACGGCGCGCTGCTGGTGCCGCTGCCGGGGCTGATCTTTGCCCTGAACCGCTGGGAAGCGCTGAAGGGGCGCCGCAGCGGGCTGCTCTGGGCATCGCGGCAGGCAGGCCCCGTCCCCGGCGTCTCGCTGGCGGAAGCCGCGCTATGGCTCGGCGCGCTGCCGCTGCTGGTCTATTTCGCCACGTTCCTGCCCGCATTCTTCTATGAAAAGGACCCGCTGACGGTGGGCCGCCTGATCGAGTGGCAGCGATACATGCTGCAATTGCAGGACAGCGTGAAGAAGCCGCACACCTACATGAGCGTGTGGTGGCAATGGATGGCCAACATCCGCCCGATCTGGTTCCTCTATGAAAAGGTCGATGGCGCGCAGCGCGGCGTGCTGATGCTGGGCAACCCGTTCACGATGCTGGCCGGCCTGCCCGCGCTGCTGTTCTGCGCGTGGGACGGGTTCAAGGGCGTGAAAACGGGAACTGGGCGCCTGCACCTGCTGGTGTTCGCCGCCTATGCCCTGCTCGTCGGTTTCTGGGCGATCAACGGCAAGCCGGTGCAGTTCTACTACCACTACATGCTGGCAAGCTGTTTCCTGATGGCGGCGCTGGCACTGGTGCTGGCAGAGTGGTGGGACCTTGGCCTGCGCTGGCCCACCAAGGTCACGCTGGTGCTGGCCTTCGGGCTGTTCATCGGCTTCTACCCGATCATCTCGGCCGGTGAGTTGCCCCGCAAGGACTCGTACCGGGACTATACCTGGCTGAATTCGTGGAAATAGGTCCGGGCTTGTCAACGCTACCGTCGAACACCCACCCCCGACCCCTCCCTTGAGGGAGGGGAGTCAAGGGCTTGCCACGTCTGACTTAGTACTTGCCCCAGACGAAGCGCGAGGACAGCGCGAAGTTCCAGACCGATCCCAGCACGATGCCCACGATCACCGCGACCACGGCGGGGAAGCCGATGGTCTTGAGCACGGCGGCCGAGCCGACGTTGGTCAGCAGGCCGAGCGAGCAGGTGAGGGCGAACTGGGCCCAGCCGCGCAGCAGCGGGCCAAAGCCGCGCAGGCGCTTGTCCGAATAGGTCAGCTCGTTGTTCAGCACGAAGTTGAACGTCATCGCGATGATCGCCGCCAGCGTGTTGGCGGTGTTGAACGTCGCGCTTTCGGACCAGTTGCCATAGACGAAGCGTTCGCCGGCGATGACCGTGAGCAGCCCCCACAGCGCGCCCAGCTGCACCGCCACGCCCATCGCGCCGACCGTGCCGAACAGCGCAAACCGCGTCGGGATGATGCGGCCCAGCCACTTGTCGTAAAGACCTACGAGAAATTCGAACACCACGGTCTGGTCCAGCTTGCTCTCGCCTTCGGTGCGGGCGACGAAATTGAGGGGGAATTCCTTGACCCTGAGCGGCTTGTCCACCGTGGCCAGAATGTCGAGCAGAATCTTGAAGCCGACGCCGGAAAGGCGGTGGGCATCGGCGCGCAGCGTCTGGGCGTGCAGCATGAAATAGCCGCTCATCGGATCGGACAGTTCCACGCCGGTCACCTTGTTGGCGATGCGGTTGGCCAGGCCCGATGCCTTGACCCGGTCCGGGCGGCCCCATTCGGCGGTGCTGGCCCCTTCGGCAAAGCGCGAGGCGTAGGCGATGTCGTATTCCCCGCCCTGCACTGCGGCCAGCATCTGCGGCAGCAGCGCCGGATCGTGCTGCTGGTCGGCGTCCATCACCGCCACGATCGGGGCGGCGGTGGCGCACATGCCTTCGATCGCGGCAGAGGCAAGGCCGCGCCGCCCGATGCGTTCGATCACGCGGATGCGCGGATCGGACAGGCTGATGCGGCGCGCTTCCTCGGCGGTGCCATCGGGGCTGTTGTCGTCGACGAAGATCGCTTCCCACGCCACGCCTTGCAGCGCGGCATCGAGGCGGGCGACCATCGGCGCGATGTTGGCGCGTTCGCGGTAGGTCGGAAGGATGACGGCGAGCTGTAGCATCGAGCGGGGCCCTTAGAGCCTTGCGAGCACCGCGTCACCAATTTCTGTCGTGCCAGCGGTTCCGCCCAGATCGCGGCCCAGCACGCCATCGGCCAAGGTCTTGGCCACGGCAGCCTCGATGCGGTCAGCTTCGGCGGCAAGGCCCAGCGAGTGGCGCAGCAGCATGGCGGCCGAAAGGATCGTGGCCATCGGGTTGGCAAGGCCCTGTCCGGCGATGTCCGGGGCGGACCCGTGGATCGGTTCATACAGGCCGAAAGTGCCGAATTCGGTCTCGCGCTCGCCCAGCGAGGCCGAGGCGAGCAGGCCAATCGAGCCGACGCACATCGAGGCCTGGTCGGACAGGATATCGCCGAACAGGTTGCCGGTCAGCACCACGTCGAACTTGCCCGGCGCACGGACGAGCTGCATCGCGGCGTTATCGACATACATGTGTTCGAGCGTGACTTCCGGATATTCCCTGGCCACCTCGATCACCACGTCGCGCCACAGCTGGCTGGTTTCCAGCACGTTGGCCTTGTCGACCGAGCACAGGCGCCTGGCGCGGCCCATCGCGGTGCGGAAGCCGACATGGGCGATGCGGCGCACTTCGGATTCGTTGTACGACATCACGTCGTAGCCTTCGCGGTCGCCATTGGCGGCGGTGCGGAAGCCCTTTTCGCCGAAATAGACATCGCCGTTCAGCTCGCGCACGATGACCATGTCGATGGCGCCAGCCACTTCGGGGCGCAGCGCGGAATGGCTTTCAAGACCGGCAAAGACCTTGGCCGGGCGCAGGTTGGCAAAAAGGGTCAGTTCCTTGCGCAGGCCCAGGATCGCCTGTTCGGGGCGCAGGTGGCGGTCCAGCGCATCGCAATCGGGATCGCCCACCGCGCCGAACAGGATGCCATCGGATGCCCGGGCAATGTCCAGCGTTTCGGGGGGGAGGGGGTGGCCTTGCGCCTTGTAGGCCGCGCCGCCGACGAGGGCGTGCGTCATCTCGATCCCGGAAAGCCCGAGCGCTTCGATCACGCGCACGGCTTCGCGTGTCACTTCGGGGCCAATGCCATCGCCCGGCAGAACCGCAATCTTCATCTTGGACCCCTCATGTCGTTCCCGTCACGCTGCCGACCGGTTACCCGCTCCCGATACGCCGCAGGCGGTCGAGCAGAATCGTGCGGGCCCCCATAACATCGCGTGCCCGATCGGCAAGCAGGCGGTTGGCAATCGCCTTGACCTGGCGTTCGAGCCGGGCCAGCAGGCTGTCCCAATCTTCCTCGGGCGGCGGGGCCGGGGCGGCGCCATAGCCGACCTCGCGCAGCAGCAGCACTTCGTAGCCCGCCAGGACCCGCGCCCAGCCGCGCGCCGATGGGGCGTGGCAGATCGCATCGAGCAGCGCCGCCAGCGAATCGTGCAACAGCGGATAGGCGTGGCCTTCGGGCAGGGTCGCCGCGGTCAGCGCGCAGGCCCAGGCGATGCCGGCGCTGGGCAGAGGTTCGGACAGCCACGGGCCGCGGCTGGAAACCAGTTCGACTCGCGCCGATGGCAGTTGCGCCCCGGCGCGAGCACGCACCTCGATCGCCACCGTGTTGCCCGGGATCAGCACGGGACGCAGCGTTCGGCCCCGCGCCCCTGCGACATAGGCCGCGGCCAGGCCGTGATCGGCGGTCATCACCCGCACGATCGCGCCATGTTCGCCATGGGGACGGACCGAGCAGACAATGGCAGGCGCGCGGATCAGCATGGGCTTGCTGTGCGCCGCATTGCCTTTTCGGGCAAGCATCACAAAGTTGTACAAGCGCATTGGAACACAGGGCGTTCTGCGTTAGTTTAAGGGGCATGAAGCAGCTATTTCAGCATGCCGCGATGACCGATGGGGTCACGGTGCGAGTCGCCGTCAACTTCCTGCCCGAACAATCTCGGGTGGAAGCCGGCAAGTGGTTCTGGGTCTATCACATCCGGATCGAAAATGAATCGGGCCAGCCGGTGCACCTGCTCTCGCGCCATTGGCGGATCACCGACGGACGCGGCATGGTCAATTTCGTCGATGGCGATGGCGTGGTCGGCGAACAGCCGGTGCTGCAACCGGGGCAGAGCCATGACTATGTTTCGGGCTGTCCGCTGGGCACGCACCACGGCAGCATGGAAGGGCATTACACGATGCAGCGCGCCGATGGTTCGCTGTTCGATGTAGCCATCCCGTTTTTTCCGCTGGCGGCACCTGCTCCGGCCAACTAACGACGTTTCGCAATGAAACGGACCCACCTTCCGCTGAACGGCCTGCGCGTGCTCGATGCTGCGGCGCGCCACCTGTCGTTCACCCGCGCGGCCGATGAACTGGCGGTCACGCCCGCCGCCGTCGGCCAGCAGATCCGCGCGCTCGAGGATCTGCTGGGCGTGGTGCTGTTCCGCCGCACGTCGAAAGGGCTGGAACTGACCGACGAGGCAATTGCCGGCCTCGATGCCATCCGCGAAGGCTTCCTGCGCTTTGAAGAAGGCGTGCAGTCGATGCAGGCGGGGCAGTCCAGCCACGTCTATACCATTGCCTGCCCACGCGATTTCTTTGCCGCCTGGCTTTCGCCGCGCCTTGCCGATTTCCGCGCGGGCAATCCGCAGATGCGCTTTGCGCTGGTCGGCGGCGATGCCGATATCGATTTTACCGAGGCCAATCTCGATCTGGCCGTGCGCTGGTCCGAAGGCCCCGGTGAACTGGAGGGGATCGCCCTTGGCGAACCGCTGATGGTGACGGTGTGCGCGCCCGATGCTGCCGAAGATTGCCCGTGGATCGGCTGGCCCGGCGATGCCGCGCCGGGCGGTGGCGATGTCGGCTTTTCGGTCGGCGATGCAGGCACCGCGATCAGCGCGGCCCGCGCCGGGCTGGGCCGCGCGCACGTGCCGCTGCAACTCGCCGAGGGGGCGATCGCATCGGGCCGGGTCGTGACGATGGGCGAGCCCGAGCGGGCCCGGCGCGGCTACTGGCTGGTTGCGCCGCTGCCACAGTGGCGCCAGAAAAAGGTCAAGGCGCTGGTCGACGCGCTTTCGCGCTGAATCCGAACCATCTCTCACCCGAACGGTCTGCCGCCTCTTACGCGCTGTTAACCCGCGCCTGCTAGACCGCGCGGACATGGTACTGCGGCCAACACCCCCTGATGACGCTACCGGTTCCCCGGAACCGGGGCTGCCGAGCCGGATTCTCCGGCTTGGCGGCGGGGCGGGGAGTCGCTGGGGCCTGCACGAAGGCGACAGCTTCACGCGCGCCTATGCCAACAGCCTGTGCCATCGCCTGCCGCTGCTCTACATGGTCGTCGCGTTCCTGTCGGTGCTGATGGCGCTGCGGTTCTATGGCACCGCGCATCATCTGCTGGCACTGTTCGGGCCGGTCGTGCTGGGCAGCTTCGCGGTTTGGCGCGCGTTCTACTGGCGGCCGCAAGCGGTGGCGCGCCGGACGCTGGCCACACTGCGCCGGGACTTGCGCGCGATGAGCTGGATCGGGGCGTTCTCGGGCTTTGCCTTCGCCCTGTGGGCCATGCTGCTCTATGCCATAGGCGATGTGGCGCAGCAGTCTTTCATCCACTATGTCATTGCCATTGCGCTGTTTTCCAGCATTCTGGGACTTGGCCATTCACCGTTGACGGCCTTGCGCATCGCCATTGCGATCACGATCCCGACAAGCGGGCAGATCCTGTTCAGCGGCCACCCCAACACGCTGATGGTGTTGCTGGTGCAGGTGGTCATCACCTCGATCCTGCTGCTCGTGACCAACGGCCACCATCGCGATTTCGTGCGGCTCGAACTGTCGCGCCAGCAATTGTCGCTGCGTGAACGCGAAGCGGCCCGGCTGGCGCAGGAGAACCTCCAGCAGGCGACCATCGATTCGCTGACCGGCGCGCTGAACCGGCGCGCGATCCTGGCGCGCATCGAACAGGAGCTTGCCGAACCGCGCCACCTGACGCGCAAGGCCTGGCTGGCGCTGATCGATCTCGATGGCTTCAAGCACGTGAACGATACCTATGGCCACGCGGCCGGCGATACCGTGCTGGCCACCGTGGCCCGCCGACTCGACGCGTTCGACCATGTCCGCTGCTTCGGCCGCCTGGGCGGAGACGAGTTCGCCGCGATCTTCGATGCCGATCTCGAGGAAGATCGGGTGCGCGATCTGGCCGCCGAACTGTCCGATTCGCTGCGTGAGCCGATCCTGCATGCCGGGGCGATCCTGCGGCTTTCCGGCTCGGTCGGCGTGCACCGCATGGATGGCCCCAGCGCGAGCGATTGCCTCGAACGGGCCGATGCCGCGCTGTACAAGGCCAAGGAGCAGTCCGACGGCACCGTGACGGTGTTCAGCCCCGATGACGAGGCCGAACTGCAGGCCCGCGCCGCCATCACCCGCCTGTTCAACGACAGCGATCTCGCCGACCGCCTGCGCCTGCTTTACCAGCCCATCGTCGATGGCCAGACCGGCGCGATCTCGGGCTATGAGGCGTTCGTGCGCTGGAGCCCGGATGGCGAACGCTGGCTGGCCCCGGGCCAGTTCATGGCGCTGGCCGAAGCCACGGGCCGCACCGGCGAGTTGACCAGCATGGTCATGGCCCGCGCCCTGCGCGAATGTCGGGCGTGGGACTATGGCCGCACGCTGTCGATAAACCTTGCCCCGCGCGATGTGATGCGCGCTGGCGCGGCAGAGGCCCTCGCCCGCCTTGCCGACGAGGCCGGTGCGCCTCCCGGGGCGATCATTCTCGAGGTGACCGAACGCGCCCTGCTGGCCGATGCCAAGCGGGCCGAAGCGCAATTGCAGACCTTCCGCGCCAAGGGCTTCCGCATCGCGCTCGACGATTTCGGCGCGGGCTGGTCAAGCCTCAGCCAGGTGCACCGCCTGCCGCTCGACATGATCAAGATCGATCAGGAACTGTCGCGCGCGCTGGCCACCGATCCCGGCGCGCGCGCGCTGGTCGGCACGATCATCTCGCTGGCGTGGCAGCTTGGCATCGATTGCACGATCGAAGGCGTCGAGGACGAGGCGCAGGCCGCCACCGCCCGCGCGCTGGGCATCCGGCTGGTGCAGGGTTACCACTTCGGCCGGCCGGAAACGGTGGACGTCGCCCTTGCCGCCATGCAGTCCGCCGCGCAGGCCGCGAGCATCAAGCCCGCCGCTGCCAAGGGCGCCGGGCGCAAGGTCTCCGCCATCCGGCGGGCCTGAACCGGGGGGCCTGAAACGCAAGCCCCAACCGGGCGTTCAGTGCTCCAGCACGATTGGCCGTGGTGCGCCGGGCGGGTGGATGCGGCGGAACAGCCTGCCCTTTTCGCTGAACAGCACCAGCGAAAGGCTGGTAATCCCACAGGCCAACAGGGCGATCGCCAGTGGCAGCGCCGTGCCGTCAAAGGCCTGGCCGACGAAGATGCCGATGGTCGATCCGATCACCATGCGCAGGAAGGCGTGCATCGAATTGGCCGCGCCCGCCGTGCTGGCAAAGGGCTGCAAGGCGATCGAGCCGAAGTTCGCGCCGATGAAGCCGATCAGGATCATGTTCATGATCATCAGCGGCATGAACTGCCACAGCGTCTGGCCCGGCCCGCTGGCAAACCACACTTGCGCAGCGCTCACCGCGATGAACGCCAGCACCGCCGTGTGCGACACCCGCCGCGCGCCGAATCGTTCGACAATGCGCGAGTTCGAGAAATTGGCCGCGGCCATCATCAGCGCCGATAGCCCGAACAGCAGCGGAAACGTCTCGCCCGCGCCGAAGTGTTCGGCCACCAGCTGCTGCGAACAGTTCACATAGCCGATCAGCGCGCCAAAGGTCATCGCGCCGCCCAGGACATAGCCGATGGCCGAGCGGTTGGTGGCCGCCCCTGCCATGTTCGCCCCGATCGACATCAGGCGGATGGTCTGGCGGTATTCGGGATGCAGCGTTTCGGGCAGGCGCACGAACACCCAGGTTGCCATCAGTGCGGCCATCGCCGCCAGGAACACGAAGATCCAGCGCCATCCGGCAAACAGCAGCACCACCTGCCCGATGCTGGGGGCCAGCATCGGCACCACCAGGAACACGACCGAGATGATCGACATCTGCTTGGCCATCTGGTCCCCTGAAAAGCGATCGCGGATGATCGCGCCGGGCAGCACGGCAAGGCCTCCGCAGCCGACAGCCTGCAACACGCGCATGACCAGCAGCGCATCGAACGAGGTGACCAGCGCGCAGCCGAGCGAAAACACCAGATACAGCCCGATGCACGAAAGCAGCACGGGCCGGCGGCCGAAACGGTCGGCCAGCGATCCCGGAAACAGCGAGGCAAAGCCCGAGGCGAGCATGAAGGCGCCAATCACCAGCTGCCGCCGGTTGGGATCGGTCACCCCCAGATCCCCGGCGATGAAGCCCAGCGCAGGCAGCATCGCATCCACCGCCAGCGCCTGCAGCGCCATGACCAGCGCCATCATCGCAATCGTCTCACGCTCACCCATCGTGCGCGCGGTGTCCGTATTTCTGTTCGAAGGCATAACGATCTAGTGGAGCAGAATGCAGACGATTCCTACCCTTTATGTTGCATCGCGAAACAGCGTATCGTGGCAGGATGGAGCTTTCCGCCGCAGATCTTGAGCCTGACCGCACGGCCCTGGGCATCCGCAAGATCATCCATGTCGATATGGATGCCTTCTTTGCCAGCGTGGAGCAGCGCGACGATCCGGCGCTGCGCGGGCTGCCGGTGGCGGTGGGCGGATCGTCCGGGCGCGGGGTGGTGGCCGCCGCCAGTTACGAGGCGCGCAAGTTCGGGGTGCGGTCGGCCATGCCATCGGCCCGCGCGGTGCAGCTGTGCCCCGACCTGATCTTCCGCCGGCCCCGCTTCGATGTCTACAAGCAGGTCTCGCAGCAGATTCGCAGCGTTTTCCTGCACTTCACCCCGCATGTCGAGCCGCTGTCGCTCGACGAGGCCTATCTCGACGTGACCGACGACGTGCGCGGCATCGGCTCTGCCACGCGCATTGCCGAACTGATCCGCCAGCGCATCCATGCCGAAACCGGCCTGACGGCGAGCGCCGGGGTTTCGTACAACAAGTTCCTCGCCAAGATCGCCAGCGACCAGAACAAGCCCGATGGCCTGTGCGTGATCCGCCCTGGCGAAGGCGCGGACTTTGTTGCCGCTTTGCCGGTGCGCCGCTTCCACGGCGTCGGCCCGCGCGGGGCGGAAAAGATGGCGAGGCTGGGGATCGAGACCGGGGCCGACCTGCGCGCCAGGGACCTTGCGTTCCTGCGCGAAAACTTCGGCAGCATGGCTGATTACCTTTATCGCGTGGTGCGCGGGATCGATCTGCGGCAGGTGAAGGCCGATCGCGCGCGCAAATCGGTGGGCGGCGAACGCACGTTCGAACACGACATTTCCACCGGCAGCGCCCTGCGCCAGACGCTGGAGCATATCATCGAGATCGTGTGGGAGCGGATCGAGCGCAGCGGTGCCCGGGGCCGCACGGTCACGCTCAAGCTGAAGTTCAACGATTTCACCACCTGCACGCGGGCGCGGTCGGTGGCGCGGCCGGTGGCCGACAAGGCCGAATTCGGCACTCTTGCGCGCGAACTGCTGGATGCGCAATTGCCCCTGCCCAAGCCGATCCGCCTGATGGGGCTGGCGATTTCGGCGCTGGAGGGGGACGATGGCGGCGATCAGGAACCGGGCACCGCGCCGCCCGCGCTTCAGGCGGAACTGCCGTTCTGACGCCAGAGGGCGATCATCTGGCGGGTCTGCGCGCTGGTCGGGGCGGGCAGGGCATCGGGCGCAAAGAAGCGCGCCTCCTCGATCTCGCGCCCGTCCGCCACCGGGGTTCCGGCGGTCTGGCCACAGACCAGTTCGATCAGGTTGGTCCAGCCGGCGCGGTCCAGCGTTACCGTGCCGATGTGGGCGGCATGGTGCAGCGGGCAGCCCGTCTCCTCGATGAGTTCGCGCGCGGCGGCTTCCAGCAGGCTTTCGGCTCGGCCCAGGCCCCCGCCCGGCAGCATCCAGGTATCGCGCGCGTGATAGCTGTGGCGGACCAGCAGCACCGCGCCGCGATCGTTGACCGCGATGACGTTGCAGCCGCGCACCCGGCGCGCGGTCAGCCGCCACCAGCGCAGGCGCAGGCCATGGGCCACGCGCAGCGCCGCGCGATGAACCGGGCCGGGCAGGAAGGACAGCATCGGCCCTGTCTGGCCGATCGCGCGCCGGCTGTCATGTGGTCTGTGTCGAGCGCCGCAATGCGGCCTTTGTGGATTGCCAAGTGCCTGTCACACCACCGTAGCAAATGGCTGCTTGGACCGGGCGAAGGATCGACCGGCGGCAGGCGTTTGTGAATCGGCACCTTGCGGCTATGCCTGTGCTATCGGCCTGTGCCATCGGAGGGGAAGACGCGCTTGAGATTCGGGGGAATCACGCTGATGAAGCCGGGCACGGCGCCGGGGCTGCCAGCGCTGCACACGGCGCTGTTCACCGGGTTGTGGTGGTTTCTGGCGGGGATCATCGCCCTGCTGGGCGCGGCGCTGTTCTGGGCCATCGCCACCCCGGTATCGCCGGTTGGCCAGTGGCAGCCGCAAGGGGTGCGGATCATGTCGGCACCGGCCCGCGCCGCGCTGTTTGCCAGCGTCGATCCGTTCAACCGCAATGCCTCTCCCGGCGGGCAGGCCGAATCGACCGGGGCGGTCACTTCGCTGGCGCTGACGCTGTTCGCCACGCGCGCCACCCCCGGCGGAGGCGGCACGGCGATCATTGCCGGCAGCGACGGGTTGCAGCAGGTCTATCGCGTCGGGGCCGAAGTGCAGCCGGGCGTCACGCTGTCCGCCGTTGCCTTTGATCATGTCGAACTCGCGCAGAACGGTGCCCGCGAACTGCTCTACATGGATCAGTCCGGCGCCGCGCCCGATGCCGCCAAGGTGGTGGCGGCCAATCCCGTGGCTCCTCCTGCCGGAGCTGGGCCTGCCGGAAGCGGGTCTTCCAGTGGCGCGATCAGCGTGGACGCGCTGCGTTCGGGCGTGAACTTCGGCCCGCGCGCCGAAGGGGGACGGGTCATCGGCATAGAAGTCCTGTCCTCGGGCGATGGCGCCACGTTCCGGGCCGCCGGATTCCAGCCCGGAGACGTCATCCAGGCCATCAACGGCAAGCCGGTCACCGGCGCGCCCGATGCCGCCACGCTTTCTGCCGCGCTGCGCCCCGGCGCTTCGATTGCGGTCACCGTCAGGCGCGGTGATCGCCAGCTTCCCCTTGCGATCACGCTTGCTCCATGAATGTCATTCCCATGAAACTGCGCTCGTTGCTTGCCCCCAAGATGCTCCTAGGAGCCGCCGCCCTGGCGCTTGCCCTGCCACAGGCCGCCCTGGCGCAATATACGCTCAACGTGCGCGAGGCCGATATCCGCGCCTTCGTGGCCGATGCTGCCGAGGTGACCGGGCGCACCTTCATCGTCGACAGCCGCGTGCAGACCAAGGTCAGCGTGGTGTCCGACCGCACGCTCAGCAGGTCGGAATACTTCGAGGTGTTCCTGTCCACGCTGCGCGCCAATGGCCTGGTCGCGGTGCCCACCGGCAATGGTGCGTTCCGCATCCAGCCTGCCGATGGCGCGGCCAGCAACCCCAGCCGCATCGGCAGCCGGGGCGCGATGCAGAACCAGATGGTCACCGAAGTGATCCGCCTGCGCGCGATCGATGCAGTGCAGGCGGTGGAAACGCTGCGTCCGCTGGTCAGCAAGGACGGCGCAGTCACCGCCAACAAATCGGGCAATTCGCTGGTCGTGGTCGATTATGCCGACAACATGCGCCGCATCCGTGCGCTGCTGGCCGATATCGACCGCGACAACGCCGCCACGCAGACGGTGATGCTCGATCACGCCGGCGCGCGCGAGATTGCCACCGCGCTGACGCAACTGGTGCCGGCAGGCGGCGAAGGCGGGCGCTCGCCAGCCACCGTGGTCGCGGTGGACAGCGCCAATGCCGTGCTGATGCGCGGTGAACCGGCCACGCTGGCCAAGATGGCAGCCATGGCGCGCCAGCTTGATGCCAAGGCCGCGACGGGCGGCGAAATCAAGGTCGTATGGCTGGAACATGCCGATTCGGCTGCGCTGGTGCCGGTGCTGGAACGGCTGCTGGGCGGGCAGGGCGGGGGCGAGGTGGCCTCGGCCAGCGCTGCGCCGATCTCGCTGGGCGGCGTTGGCGGCAGCGGCACTTCGTCTGCCGGAACGCAAGGGTCCACCGGGCAGGCAGCCTCCACCGGCGGCACCGCCACCAGCCCGATCGGCGCAACCGCGGGCGGGCTTGGCAGCGGGCCGATCAAGCTGGCCAACGGGCGCGGCAATGCCACGATCACGCGCTATCCCGGGGCCAACGCGATCATCATTGCTGCGCCTGCCGACGATCAGCGCCGCATTTCCGAAGTGATCCGCCAGCTCGACATTCCGCAACAGCAGGTGCTGGTCGAGGCGATCATCGTCGAGATTTCGAACAACGTGGCCAAGGAACTGGGCGTCCAGCTGCTGTTCGGTGGCAAGGACAAACCCTTTGCCGTCACCAACTTCTCCAATTCGTCGCCCAATATCATCGATCTTGCCGGCGGCTTGCTGGCAGACAATCTGAACCAGACCACCACGGTCATCAACGGCAACACGGTGACGACCACCACCAACAGCACCGCAGGCGATCTGCTGCGCGAAAACGCGGCGACCAAGGCGCTTTCGGCCAGCGGTGCCTATACCGGCTTCCTGACCGAACTGGCCAAGGACACCTATCTCGGCGCGCTGATCAACGCGGTGCAAACGGACAAGAATTCGAACATCCTGTCCACCCCGCACATCACCACCAACAACAACGTGCCCGCATCGATCCTGTTCGGGCAGGACGTGCCGATCACCACCGGCGAGGCGCTGTCCGGCGGGAACTTCAGCGATACCTTCCGCACCATCCAGCGCCAGAACGTGGGCATCGAACTGGACGTGACGCCGCAGATCAACGCCGGAAACCTGGTGCGGCTGGACTTGCGGCAGGAAGTCAGCTCGATCGCGGGCACGGTATCGCGCACGTCGAACGAACTGATCATCAACAAGCGCGAGATCAAGACGACCGTGACCGTGGGCGACCGCGAGATCGTCGCGCTGGGCGGGTTGCTGGACGACAACGAGCAGCGCACCTTGCAGAAAGTGCCGTTCCTGGGCGACCTTCCGATCATTGGCGAGGCGTTCAAATCGCGCGGGCGCAGCCGGGTCAAGACCAACCTGATGGTGTTCATCCGCCCCACGATCCTGCGCAACGCGGCCGACCGGCAGGAACTGGCCGCACGCCGCTATGGCACGGTGCGTCAGGCGCAGGTGAACTTCGAGCCCAGGCGCGAGCCGAGCATCGACGAACTGATCGTCGATTACATGGGCGCAACCCTGCCCGCAGCGCCCAGCGCGCAAGTGGCGGTGGTCGCTCCCGGCGATACGCTGATCCGCCCGCGCGCGGTGCCGGGTCCGCTGGAACAGTCCGAACTTCCGCCAAGCGGC
>JAPLPG010000210.1 GCA_026400375.1 Novosphingobium sp.
CGCCGCCGCCCCAATAAGGCATCACCGCGCCGCGATGGTAAAGGCTGAGCACCGAGGCCAGCGGCCGCCCTTCGTGGATCACGGTCAGGATATCGGCATCATCGCCAAAGCCATCAAGCACCGCATCGAACAGGCGCTTCGGGAACACCGGCGTGCCAAGGTTTCGCACCGATTCACCATACACGGCATAATGCATGGCGCGATCATCGGCGCTGCGCCCGGTGCGCACTTCCATGCCGTGGCCAAGGCCGCGCCGCACTTCGGCGCGCTGCTTGCGGGGAATCGTCAGCAGTTGCGCCTCGTCGTCCGTGGCCAGTGGCATGACGAAACCGGCGTGGCTGTCGGTCTTCACGTGCCAGCCTTCGCCCGCGGGCAATGGCCCACCGCGCAGTTCCAGGCTGGGGCAGTTCAGCCGCAGGGCCAGTTCCTGCGCTGCGGCAAACAGCGCGATATCGCCTTCGCCCACCACGCCGCCGCCCACGCCAAAGCCGGTGGATACCAGCGCGCGGCCGAACAGCGGGGAATGCGCCTCGTGCAGCGGCAGCACGCTGCGAATGGCGCCGTCCTGTTCGGACAGGAGCAGGTGGGTCCTGTGCCCGGTGGATCGCGTCACCGCATCCAGCCATTCGAGGCGGTGAAACGCGCTCGTTTCAGGGTGCTCGGCCAGAAACCGCGCTATGGCGCCGCGATCGCCGGGATCGGCCAATCGTGCAGTCACCCGCGAAGGAGCGAAAGGCGCGTTCATGCCGCCCGCAGCAATGGCGTGCGCGCGGCCTCGCGGGCCGCCACCTCGTCCATCCGGCCCCAGCGGAATTCGGCGACCAGCCGCGCCAGCTTTGCCGCCATGACATCGAGATTGGTGTAGTGGCGCAGCTTGGATTTCAGCGGCGCCACGGCGGGGCGCGGCTGATCGGGATCGATTTCCCACGGGTGGAAATAGAACACCGCCGGCCGTCCATCGCGCAGGTTCACCTGCCGGATCGCCCAGCGCGAAACGGCATAGGGCAGCAGGCGGAAGAACCCGCCCCCGCCCGCAGCCATGCGCCGCCCGGCAACTTCAGCGGTGGTCACGGGGATCTCGATGAAGTCGGCCCCGTCCACAGGGCGGAAGGCAAAGCGCGGTGCCTCGCGCCAGCCATAGTGATCGTGCACGATCGGCGCGACCGACGAGGAATAGGCATAGCCCTGCTCGGCCAGCACCTCATGCGCCCACGGCGTGCGCGCATCGATCGAAAAGCTGGGCGCGCGATAGCCGGTCACGCGCTGGCCGGTGGTATCCTCCAGCACCTTGCGCGCGTGTTCGATATCGGCGGCGAAAGCCTCGCGCCCGAGCGTGAACACGCGGGCATGGTCCCAGCCGTGGCTGGCGATCTCGTGTCCGGCATCGGCAATCTGCCGCATCATCTGGGGATAGCGCTGGGCGATCCAGCCGAGCGTGAAGAACGTGCCCTTGACCCCCGCTGCATCGAACAGCGCAAGGATCAGGGCGCAGTTGCGCTCCACCCGGCAGGCCAGCCCGTCCCAGTCCTTGCGGTCGATCACGGTTTCGAAAGCGCCGACCTGGAACCAGTCCTCGACGTCGACCGAAAGGCCGTTCAGCACCTGTGACGGCGCGTTCACTGGCGCAAACTCCTCAGGCAGCGGCGCGATGGAAGTCTTCGGCTTCGATCCACTCGATCAGCATGGTCAGCGTGTGGCGGATCGCCAGTTCCTGTTCGGCCGTGCGCGTCTCGAGGCTGGCAATGCGGCGCTGCACTTCGTCGAACGCGGCCAGGACTTCCTCGTCGCCGGGGCGGCTTTCCAGCACGGCGATGCGGCGGTGGGCGTCTTCGAGTGCGGCGACCAGTTCTTCTTTGAACGACCCGTCTTCGCCGGCCGGGCGCGCTTCGAGCGCGGCGATGCGGCGTTCGGCATCTTCCAGCTTGGCTTTGAGCTGTGCTTGCACCGCAAAGTCCGGCCCAGCAAAGTCCTGCATCGGGGCATCGCCCGGCGCGGCGCGCATGTCGGCCAGTTCGATAATCGCCTGCTGCAGTTCGGCAATCTGCTCGTCGCGTTCGGCCAGCGCCGCGCGCCAGGCGCTGTCGTCGAATGCGGGCGCAGGAGCCGGGGCCGGTGCCGCGGCAAACGCCTGTGGCGCCTGTTCCGACGGCAGTTCGACGCGCGGCGCCTCTGCGGGCGGAACGGGCGTGACCCTGGCTTGCGACGTGGCCAGACCGCCGTCGCCGGCAAGGTCGGTCAGCACCGCCTGGAGCATGGCGGCATCGATGGTGTCGCGCTGCTCCACCGCGCCCATCAGCAGCAGGCGGTTGATGATCTGGTTGACCCGGCGCGGCACGCCGCCGCTGGCCTTGGCAAGATCGGCAAAGACCCGCGCGTCAAATTGCGGGCGACCCTGCCAGCCGACCAGCGCCAGCCGGTGTTCGACATAGGCTCCCACTTCTGCTGGCTCCATCGCATCGAGATGGTGCGAGGCGATCACGCGCTGGCGCAACTGTTCCAGTTCGCCCGAGGTCTGCAGCAGGGTGCGGAATTCTGGCTGGCCCAGCAGCAGGATCTGCAGCAGCGGATGCGCGCCCAGCTGGAAGTTGGACAGCATGCGCAGCTCTTCCAGTGCTTCGACCGAAAGGTTCTGCGATTCGTCCACCACCAGCAGGCAGCGACGCCCGCCGCGCGCTTCGTGGTGCAGGAACGCTTCGATCTGCGCCAGTGCGGTCGCCTTGTCGTGCCCGGCCACTTCGATGCCGAAGGCGCGCGCGGCGACGTGGATCAGTTCCTCGCCATCCAGCGCCGATGTGACGATCTGCGCCGCCGTCAGCCGCTGCCGGTCGACAGAGGCCATCAGGTGCGCGGCCAGCGTCGATTTGCCCGCGCCAACCTCGCCGGTGATGACGATGAAGCCCTCGCCCTGCGCCAGGCCATAGCCGAGATAGGACAGCGCCTTGCGGTGCGTTCCGCTCTCGAAATAGAAGCGCGGGTCCGGCGTCAGCTGGAACGGGCGTCCGGTCAGGCCATAGAATTCGTCGTACATCAGCCGTCTCCAGGCATCAGAAGCTGTAGCGCAGGCCCACCAGGCCAGAGGCAATTGTCTGATCTTCAAGCAGAGTTTGGTTAAAACTGTCTATACCGACCGCTGCGGATGCTGCTAAGCGATCTGTCAAGTTGCGGAAATAGGCAGCGTTTGCGCCAATCGCCGTGGTGTTTCCGGCGCCGCTGGTGCCCGGCTGGAACCACGCCGAATAGGCCGAGATCGAGAAGCTGGAACGGCGATCGATCGGGCCGTTCAGCCCGGCGTTCACGTAATAGCTCTCGTCGATCACGCCATTGGCGGCCGCCAGCACCGAATCGGCGCGGGCGATGAAGCTGCGGCGGATATAGCCTGCGCCGATCCCTGCAGTCATGCGGCCGATCTGGCGCGAATAGATGCCGTTGACGCTGCGGGCGCGGAACACCGCCGAGGACACCGACGACAGCGCATTGTTCACGCAGCCGCCGCTTTGCGAGCCGTTGGCGCAGCCGCCGATCTGGCCATTGAAGGGATTGCGCGTCACGTCGAAATCGGTCGGCAGATCGCGCAGGGCCCGCGTCACCTGTCCGCCAAAGCCCGACACGGTGTCCGACGCGGCAATGGTCAGCTGGCTGCGCGCATCGGGCACGTAGGAAAAGCTGCCGTAGTAGGTCGTGCTGTCATAGCGCCTGCCGACGAAGGCCGACAGCGCGGTGCGGCGGCTGGGCCGCCACATCACGCCGGCGTCCCAGGTCAGCCCGCTGGTTTCATAGGCCAGCTGGCGGGGGCGTGAGGTATCGGTGACAAAGCGGCCATCGGCGCCGATCACCGCAGCGCCCGTGCCATCGCGCACCGCATCGCGCGACGATATCTCGACATCCTCGTACCCGATGGCCCCCACCACGGCGAGCGTCTGGGTGACCGGATAGGTCACCTGCACGCCGCCACGCAGATCGCGCACGCGCTGGTCGAGGTTGGAGATGTCTTCCTGGAAGAACGATCCCGAAGCCGTCACGCCCACCGGCAGCACCGTGCCCGGCGCAATGCCCGCTGAAATTTGCCCCGATTGCACGAACGAATCGTCGAAGATGTCATTGAGCGGCTGCCCGGCAGATCCTTGCAGCACGTTGTCCTGCTCTAGCCGGTTGTAGCCGATGAGGTAGGACGCCGATACCGCCACGTCGCCGACGTTGGTCGACAGCGCAGGTCCGGCATAGACCGAATAGATCTGGCTCACCGCGTCGTTGGTGGCCAGCGCGTTGATCGCCGATGCCCCGCCAATGCCGATGTTGGTGCGCGTGGCCAGCGCGCCTGCTTCCACCGAAAGCGTGCGCGGGATCAGATCGTGGCGCACGCGGGCCAGGCCCGACAGCGTATCGCCATCGGCCACGCGATCGGACTGCGAGATGCGCCGTTCGTAGCGCACCGAAATCGCGCCTTCGGTCCGCCGTCCGCGCAACGCCACGTCCACGCCTGCCGCCAGCGAGCTGTAGGTCAGCACGTCATCGCCGGGCGCCAGTTCCCACAGCACGTTCTGCACGGCCTCGATATAGGGCCGTACCGTGGTGCGCATGGCGCCTGTGCCGCCGTTGCGCGATCCGGTCGCTGCCGAGGCATCGCCGCCATCGAGGTTTTCGTAACCGAGAGACTGCGCATGGGCAGGCGCGGCGACAAGCGCCGTAGCGGCCAGCAGAGCCAGGCGGACGGGAAGAGCCGGTCGGGTCATTCCTTGTATCCGTAATAAGAGCCAAAGCGGCGGCCCGTGGTCGAAAAGCGGGTGCCGTTGAGCAGGAGCTTGATGTCGTCGCACGCGCCCAGCAGGCCCACTGCATCGCGCAGGGCGGCCTCGCCGGTCACATCGGCGCGCACCACGACGACCGTCTGGCCGACATGATGGGCAAGCACCGTGGCAGGCGATGCTGCCAGGACGGGGGGTGAATCGAAAATGACGATGCGATTGGGCGAATGCGCGGTCAGCCGGTCGAGCACGGCATTGGTGCGCGCCGAGGCCAGGTATTCGGTATCCGATCCGGTGGCGTTGCCCGCAGGCAGCACATAGAGCCCGGCAATGTCGGTGCCGATCACGCAATCTTCCACCGGCAGCGAAGGATCGGCCAGCGCGTCCATCAGCCCCTTGCCGCCGGGCAGACCCAGCGTGGACAGGACCGATGGCTTGGCAAAATCGGCATCGACCAGCAGGACCTCGTTGTCCTTTTCCGCCGCGATGGAGATCGCAAGGTTCACCGCACAGAAGGTCTTGCCCTCACCCGGATGGGCAGAGGCGATCAGGATGCGTTCGCCATGGACGCTGCCCTGCCCGGCCCGCGATGCGGCGGCCACGCGCAGCAACTGGCGCTTGACGATGCGGAACTCCTCGAGCGTGCCGGTCACCGCGCTTTCCGGCTCGATGATGCACTGTTCGCGCAAGTGTTCGCGGTTGATCGCGTGGAACGGCCCGCTGAACCGGCTCACCGCCACGATCGGTTCGGGCGGAGGCGGTGCGAAAGGCGCAGGCGCTGGCGCGGCAACGGTCGGCTGAACGGGCGCCGGAGCAAGCGGTGCCGGCGTGGCTTGCGGCTGCTGCGGCACGATGCGCGGCTCGGGCGCGGGCGGCAGATCGGCAACCACCGGGCGCGTCAGCGTGCGGAAGTCGAAGCTGCCCGAAGCCCGCTCGATCAGCGAGGGGCCGGAAGGCCGGTCGAAGCCTGTGGGCAGCGGGATCTTGCTCTGGTCGGTCATCGTTCGATCCTCCTCAGGCCACCATGCCGCGCTTCAGCATTTCCACGCCGAGCAGGACGAACAGGACAACGAACAGGCCAGCCAGGCCGCCTGCAAACCATTTGAGCCGCTTTGCCCGCTCGGCCCGCGCCACGCGCGTCACCGCTTCGGACACGGCGCCCAGCACGGGCAATCCGGTGGAACGCTCCAGCTGGCCCGTGGTCGAATAGGCAGACTTCAGCTGCGACAGGGCAAAGGCCCCGGCACCGCCCGCGCCAACCCCCACGACCAGCACCAGCATCAGCAACAGCGGGCGATCGGGCGCGGAAGGACCGGTCGGCATCGTCGGCGGATCGATCACCTCGAACTTCACCGCATCGCGCTCGGTTTCCACCTGCCCGCGCAGCCGCAGCTGTTCGCGGTCGCGCAGCAGCTTGTCGTACTGCTCCTTGTAGACGTCGTAGTCGCGGCTGATCCGCGCGGCCTCGGCGGCCACGGTCGGCTCGCTGAACTGCTGGGCGGAAAGCTGCGCGATTTCAGCCTGGAGCGAGCCCTTGCGCGATTGCAGCGCCACGATGCTCGCCTCGCGGTCGGCCTTGATCGATATGAGCGAGGAATAGGCCGGGTTCAGCGTGCCGCCGCCACCGCCTTCGCCCGATGCCGCCTTCTGCAGCCCGGCAATCTGGCCCTTCACGGCAATCACGTCGGGATGGCTGTCGGTCAGGCCGCGTGCGCGCATCGATGCCAGATCGGATTGCGCCTGTGCCAGCGCACCCTTGGCGCCACCGGCCGGCCCGGCCACGGCAATGGTCTGCGGCGTGCCCGAAAGCTGCCCGTTGATCGAAGCGAGCGCGCTTTGCGCCGCCAGCAGATTGGATTCGACATCGCGCAACTGCCCGCGCGCCGCTTCCAGCTTGGTGCTGATCGAACCAACGCCCGGAATGAAGCCGACGTTCTTGGCCTCGAATTCGGTGCGCTTCAGTTCGGCCGCTTCCAGATCCTTTTTGCGGCTGGCCAGCTGCTGGTCCATGAAGGCCAGCGTATCGGTCATTTCGCCGCGCCCGCCGGCCAGGTTCTCCTCGCGGAAGATGTCGATCATCTTCTGCACGATGTCCTGCGCCAGCTTGGCATTTTCGCCATCGTTGCGGCCGCCACCGCCGGCAAAGCCGGTGATCTCGAACAGGTTGTCCTGCTGGCTGACCACGCGCACGTTCTTGGAAAGGCCCTCGACCGCGGCCTGCATCTGCTTGTCGTCGGTCACCTTGTCGCCCAGCCGGGTGGCGCGGATCACCTTTTCCAGGTTGACCGAACTGGTCAGCGTCTGGCGCACGCGCTCGATATCGCGCTTGCGATCGCCGCCGATGCCGATCTGGTCGGCCAGCACGTCATCGATCTGCACAAAGATGCGCGCCTTGGATTCATAGCTGTTGGGCACCATCGCCAAGACCAGCCAGCCCGCCACGCACACGGCCCAGGCAATCGCCAGCGCAATCCAGCGCCGGGTCCAGATGCCGTGAAGCGCGATGCGCACCTCTTCGTAGATGTTGGTCATGGCCGTCGTGTCCCCCGCCCGCCGATCAGAACATCGACTCAGGGATGATGATCACGTCACCGGGCATCAGCAGCACGTTGGCCTTGGTATCGCCCTTGCGCAGCAGATCGCCGATGCGCACGGCATATTCCTTCTGGTTGCCCGATTGCTTGTCGAACCGCACCAGCCGCGCCTTGTTGCCTGCGGCATATTCCGAAAGGCCGCCCACCGCGATCATCGCATCGAGCAGCGTCATGTTGGCGCGGAACGGGATCGACGCGGGCTTTTCGGTCGCCCCGACGATGCGCACCTGCTGGCTGAAGGTGCCGGCAAACTTGTTGACGATGACCGAGACGATCGGCTCCTGGATATATTGCGAAAGCTGGAGCTTGATGTCTTCCGAAAGCATCGACGGCGTCTTGCCCACGGCGGGCATGTCGGTGATCAGCGGCGTGGTGATGCGCCCGTCGGGCCGCACCTGCACTTGCGCGCCAAGTTCCGGATTGCGCCAGACGAAGATGGTCAATTCGTCCAGCGGGCCGATCACGTATTCCTCGCCCGGCCCTTCCTGCAGCGCCACGAACGATGCGGGCGGCAGCTGTTGTCCGCCACCCACGCCGCTGCAGCCGGTCAGTGCAAGGCTGAGCATTGCCGTTCCGGCCAGCATGCGGGTTACGTGGACTTTAAACGGCATGGATCATCCTTCTTGCTGCGGCTTTTCCCTACCCCCGGCGCCAGAGCGCACGGGTGGCAAGGACCGCAAGTCACGCTCGGCTATCGCCAAAAAGGGTGAAGATTGCGTTAGCCTTGATTGCTGCAAGGGGTGACGCCTAGGCGCCTTTGCGCGCTGTCCCGAAGCGGGACTGTCTGCGCGCAACTGGTTAACAACGGAATCCTATCCCGTTGTCACGCAACGATTATCAGATCAGCATCTCGCCTGCAGGCCCTTGGCCAAGGAACGCTGCCGGGCTTGCCGTCGCGCCATAGGCCCCGGCGCAAAAAATTGCGACGAGATCGCCCGCATCGGCCCGCGGAAAGCCGCCCTTGTCGGCCAGCCGGTCAAGCGGGGTGCACAGGCAGCCGACGATGCTGGCCTCTTCCTCGACACGCGCAGCAAACCGCGTGGCGATGGCGCTGGGGTAGTTGCGGCGCACCACGGTGCCGAAGTTGCCCGATGCTGCCAGCTGGTGGTGCAGCCCGCCATCGGTGACCAGATAGACCTCGCCATGGCTAAGCTTGCGGTCCACCACGCTGGCCAGATAAACCCCTGATTCGCCAACGAGGTAGCGACCGAGTTCGATGCAGAAGGCGGTGTCCTGCAACGCCTCGGGCAGGTCGTCGAACCGTTCGGCCAGTGCTGCGCCAACAGCGGCAATGTCGACCGGTTCGTCGCCGGGAAAATAGGGAATGCCAAATCCGCCGCCCAGATTGCACCTGGGCAGCGCTGCGCCGATTTCATCGGCCAGCCGCGCCGCCAGCGCCAGCGTCTGCCGCTGCGTCTCGATGATCGCGTCTGCCGAAAGCGCCTGGCTTCCGGCAAAGATATGGAAGCCCCGCCAGTCGGCGCCTGCGGCCATCAGCCTGCGGCCCAGCGCGGGCACGCGGTCCTCGTCGATGCCGAAGGGCTTGGCCCCGCCGCCCATCTTCATGCCCGATCCCTTGAGATCGAACTCGGGGTTGACCCGGATCGCCAGCCTGGGCGTCACGCCCAGTCTTTCGGCAATGGCCAGCGCGCGGGTCGCCTCGCCTTCGGATTCAAGGTTCAGCGTCACGCCGGCGGCAATGGCCGCTTCCAGTTCCGCATCGCGCTTGCCCGGGCCGGCAAAGCTGACGCGCGCCGGATCGATCCCGGCGGCCTGAACGATGGCAAGTTCGCCGCCCGATGCGATGTCGAACCCATCCACCAAGCCCAGCATGTGCTGCAAGAGCGGCGCGTAAGGGTTTGCCTTTATGGCATAATGGATCGTCAGCCGCGCAGGCATGGCCGCCCGCAGGGCCTGCGCCTTGGCCGTGAGCATGGCGCGCGAATAGACGAACAGTGGCGTGCCGCCCGCCTCGGCGACCAGATCGGTGACCTTGCGTCCATCAATCGCCAGCACGCCGTCGATGGCGGAAAATCCGGGGGGAATGGGGCCGAGCGGTTTCATGGTCTGGCGTCCTCGGCCAGTTCGGCGGCCAGCGCAACCCGGTCCAGCTTGCCATTGGGGCTGACCGGCATCACCTGCCGCCAATGCACGTGGCGCGGCACCATGAAGTTGGGCAAGGCGCGCGTCAGCGCCGGGATCAGGTCATCGGGCGCAGCACCGGGAACGCTGCGCGCCACAAGGTGAATCGCCTGCCCCAGTTGCGGATCGGGCAGGCCCAGCGCCACCGCCTCGGCCACGATCCCTGTTGCCACGGCGGCTTCTTCCACTTCCTGCGGGCTGACCCGGTTGCCGCTGGTCTTGATCATCGCATCGCGCCGCCCGACGAAGTGCAGCAGGCCTGCCGCATCGCGGCGCACCCGGTCGCCCGACCACACCGCCATGCCGCCAAGCTGGGAACAGGCCGGCACCGGCCTGAACCGCTCGGCCGTGCGCTGCGGATCCTGCCAGTATCCTTGCGCCACCAGCGGCCCGGCGTGGACCAGTTCGCCTTCCTCGTCCGTACCAGCTTCTGCGCCCAGGTCATTGATAACCAGCACTTCTGCAAAGGGAATCGCCTTGCCCATCGACGTCGGGTGGTCGTCCACCAGCGCGGGATCGAGGAAGGTCGAACGGAACGCCTCGGTCAGCCCGTACATCGGATAGAGATCGGCCTGCGGGAACTTCGCCCGCAGCGCACGTACCAGTGGCAGGGTCAGCGCCCCGCCGCTGTTGGTCATCCGGCGCAGACTGGCTGCGGCCTCTTCCGGCCAATCGAGCTCGGCCAGTTGCAGCCACAGCGGCGGCACAGCGGCGATGGTCGTAACGCCATGTCTTGCCACGACCTTCACCACATCGCGCGGCGTCAGGTAATCGAGCGGCACCACGCTGCCGCCCGCATACCACGTCGAAAGCAACTGGTTCTGCCCGTAGTCGAAGGCCAGCGGCAGCACCGCCAGCACGCGGTCGGCGGGCGTGATCTTCAGGTAATGGGCAACGCTCACCGCGCCCAGCCACAAGTTGGCCTGGCTGAGCATCACGCCCTTGGGCCGCCCGGTCGATCCGCTGGTATAGAGAATCGCGGCAAGGCTGTCGGGCGCAGCAGCGGATGGCGGCAATCCCTCGCCCAGCGCTTCCACTTGCGCCCAGACCGCCGGTTCCTCGATTACCGCGCACGTCGCATCGCCCGGCTCCAGCGTATCGATCCGCCCCTTGTTGGCGATCAGCAGGCTCGCTCCGGAATCGCCAAGGATATGCGCCACCTGGCCCCGCTTCAGCAGGGGATTTATCGGCACGTGAACCAGCCCGGCGCGCACTGCGGCCAGCGGCATCAGGCAGGCGAGTTCGGTCTTGGGCAGCCATGTCGCCACCCGCGCGCCCGCCTGCGGTGCTTGCATTTTCAGCCACATCGCCAGCGTTCCTACACGCGCGTTTAACTCTTGATGGCTAAGCGTACGGTCGCGCAGCACCAGCGCAGGCGCGCACCGTTCGCCGCGCAAGGCGAGGTGATCGAGCGGAAACACGGTAGGATCGGGGCTTTCGGGCACACGGTTCTCGATAAGGAAATCTCGGTCGTTTTGAAGGTCTATCACGCCAGTCTTAAGGAAGCGCAAGCAGATGCGCAGGTCGCAGGCGTTGAGGGAGGGTCCCCGTTCACGCGGCTGGACTGGCTGGCGCTGCTGGCGCAGATGTGCCTCGACCCGGCAAAGGCGCGGGTCAGCGTGGCGGCCGACGGTGCGCGCGTTGCCGCCCAGCTCCACCACTATGTTGCCGTGGTTGGTCTCCATCCTGACCTTGGGGCCTGCGAACGCCAACGGGGCGATCAGCATGGCCAGTAACCAGAGTTTTTTCATTTGACTC
>JAPLPG010000176.1 GCA_026400375.1 Novosphingobium sp.
ACAGGCGTTTGCGATATCGCTTGGTTCACCGAACCGCCGCACGGGAATCGTCGAAAGGAGCACATCTTCGGGTATTTGGAAACGACTGCGGTTCGCCTCGGACATGATCGTGCCCATGACAGAACCCGGCGGGATGTTGTTCACGGTAATCCCGAACGGCCCAAACTCCTGCGCCATGGACCGGGTCATGGCGACGAGCGCGCCCTTTGATGAAGAGTACGCCACCATGTTGGCAGCACCCGTCTGAGCCGACGACGACGAGATGTTGACGATCCGTCCCCACCCAGCGGCTTTCATGTCCTCCAGAACTGCCTGCGCCAACAGGAAGGGACCCTTCACATTGACGGCAAAGATCCGCTCCCACAGATCTTCCGTCACTTTAGAGAACGGGGTAAAATCGGTAACCCCAGCGTTATTCACCAGAATATTGATCGGGCCGAACGCAGCCCGCAGCGCCTCGGTTGCCGCTTGAACTTCGCTGCCGCTCGAAACGTTGGCACCCAGGGCCAGGGCCCTTCCGCCAGACAACTGAATTGCCGCTACGGTGTCGGCACACCGATCCTCGTCCAGATCCAGAACCCCGACTGCGACCCCGTCCTGAGCCAAGCGCTTGGCACATGCTGCGCCGATGCCTGCTGCAGCGCCTGTGACCAGTGCAACCTTTGCCTTCATTTTCACACCCTCATCTTGTTGATTTATGGGCCAGGACCCTCTGGTCCGCGGCCGGTCCTGGAGCAACGATCAAATCAGCTGTTCTTCTGCTTCGATCGTGGTGCGGTGCATCAGTCGCTGCTCTTCAAGCGGATAGGGGTCAACCCGATGCATGGTTCCCGTGTTGTCCCAAATGAGGAGATCCCCTTCGGTCCAATCGTGCCGATAAACGAACCGTGGCTGTGTAGCCCATTCGCGCAGCCGGTTCAGAAGCATGCGACCTTCGGCGTGATCCATGCCTTCGACAAAGTGCGCGGTGGATCCCAGCACGAGCGACTTGCGGCCCGATCTATGTGTCCAAACCAGAGGATGCGTCTTGGGTGTGCGCATCTGCCAGAACTCCAGCTCGCGGGAACGGGGTTCCGGGTTCACGAACCGTTGCGAGAATTCAAAGCTGTGCACCACCCTCAGACCATCATATGCCTGCTGCTCGGCCTCGGGAAGCTCGTCCCACGCCGCATATGTGTTGGCGAAGAAGGTGCTTCCTCCCGTTTTCGACAATCGCTGGGCATTGAGCGTTGCAGCCTTGTTCGGCACATCGTCGCTGGCACCATCGATATGCCAATAGAAAGCGCCCTTGATGTATTCGGCGCCCGGGTTGACCTCAGGATCGATGGTGATCTTGAAGACACCGCCCTCGCCCTGCGGCTGCACTTTTCCGATCGACCTTGAAAATGCCAGCTGCTGCTCGTTCGACAAGTGTGCACCGCGAACCACAACAACGCCACGCTGCTCCAGCAAGTCGCGAATGACCGCCCCCAGCGAGCCGGATGCAAGCGTCGCAGCGTCGGTTTTTATTTCTGTCCCGATCAGCGGGGTAAGATCTATACGTTCGACTGACATGACTGTTTCCCTGCCAATTGTTGATAATCCGGGTTCATTCGCCCCGGCGCTGTGGATCAGTCCGGCCCAGTGTCAAGAACACGACGGAACCTAGGCACGTCATCACCGCAGCGAAGCTCATGTAGGGCCAGAAGTGGTTGGCGGACTTCAAGCTGATGCTCAGAACGGCCGCACCGAACGCGGCGGAGAGACCCAGGGCGAGGACGACAAGGCCCAGAACCGTTCCGTATATCTCGACCTTGAAATATCGCATGACGAGGTAGGCCGCCAGGTCGCTCTCAGCTCCCAGCGACAGGCCCATGAAAACGACTGCGATGCTCAGCGCCGCAGGGGTCGTGACGCCCGCCGCCAGTAAGGTCAGACCGATAGCGGGCAACCCCATTGCAACGCATGCGACACGGTGTGGCGGGTAGCGGTCCAACGCTAAACCACACACGAGTCGGCCCAGCATGACCCCGCCCGCAAACGCCGAAATAAGCGCGGCTGACAGCTGAGCGCTCGCACCGCTTTCCAGAAGCATCAGTTTCATCTGCGATGATTGGAGAGGGTAGATCAGGTTGCACAAAAAGAAGCCGAAGAAGATGGCCCAGAACTTTGGCGCACGAAGCACCATGATATAGTCCACACGCGCTCGCCTGGCGCGCTCATCTGTTCCGGACCGTCTCCTTTGCGTGCCCGAGGGAATAAGCAGGAGTGCAAGACCACCTACAACCGCAGTCCACCCGGCCACCGAAAGGTAGCCGGCGCGCCATCCGTGCTGGCCGATGACAGATTCAAGCAATGGTGTGCCGAGCATCCCCACAAGTGCCGGCGAGGTCGCCGCAATCCCCAGAGCCAATCCCCGTGCCGCGACAAAACGCTCCGCGATGACCCGGCTGTAGACCAGTGACGATGTCGTAGCGCCCGCCAGGAGGTTCTGGATCACAGTGATTGCAGCATAAAGGGAAATGCTGCCGTTCATCTGGCTATATGCCACGAACGTCAAAGGAAACGAGATAACGCCAACGAGTGCAACCCGGCGACAACCGAAAATATCCGTCATTCGCCCTGCGATTGGAACCACCAGCACGCTCAGCAATCCCAGGGCGCCGATCAGGGCGAACTCTGCCCGCGACCATCCGAACTCCGAGATGAGCTGGGGGGCGAAGATATTGGCTGTGTAGTGATTGAGCAGGAAACCTGCCCCCATCCCTGCCGCTACCCCGGTCATCTCGCGTTTATGTTGGCGCATTTCCTTGCCGTAAAGCGCGCCTTGATGTCCGGTGTCCGACATTACCAACTCTTTCCTGCCTTGCGTCACGCGAGTCTCAGCAGCATCTCGGCAAGCTGGCGTGGTTCCGTAATCATCACATCGTTACCGGTATCGATCTCCCAGACCGGGTCGCCAGCAGACCACCTGTGGCGCTTGTCCTTGGGTCTCGACGCCAGCGTGCCCGGACAGTTGATGATGGCACGCGGGATCTTCGCCGCGGCCGCAGCGTCACGCACGCAGAGCTTCTGCGTCATGGTTTTCCAAGGATGTGCAGTAAATTTGCCAGCGGCGAACGCGATGTCCTCCGGACGCACGAGGCCGTAGATCTGGGGCGGGATCGTGTCGGGCCAAAGCACGAGTTCGAC
This sequence comes from Novosphingobium sp., assembly GCA_026400375.1. Lineage (GTDB taxonomy): Bacteria > Pseudomonadota > Alphaproteobacteria > Sphingomonadales > Sphingomonadaceae > Novosphingobium. The sequence continues at coordinate 3,172 of JAPLPG010000176.1, forward strand.
GCCGTCCACGACGCGCAGATCGCGTTCGGCGACCAATCGCAGGCCTGGAGATGTATCGACCAGTGCTTCTCCGGAAACGGGAATGGCCGCGTCCACGAATACGAGCCGCCTGATTCGCTCCGGGACACTGCCAGCAACGCCAGATATAACCATCCCGGCATAGCTGTGGCCGACCAGAACTACGTCGGTCAGATCCTCACTGACGATCAGGCGCTCGATCTCTCGGACGTGGGCGTCAAGATCGACGTCAGCTGACCCCTCGGAAAAGCGTTCGGCAACGCCCCGAAGCGTGGGAGCGAACACCTGATGTCCGGCACTGCGCAGCAAAGGAACCAAGCGATCCCAGCACCAGCCGCCATGTCCACCCCCGTGGACGAGCACATAGGTGGCGATGTGAGCTTCCGCCTCAGGCACTTGCTGCTCCATTTGCGCGAATGTGTGCGCCAGAGACCCAGCTCGCTTCCGGAGAGGCAAGGAAGGCGACTACGGCGGCGATCTCCGTGGCGGTGCCGACCCGCTTGAACGGGGATGCGTTTTCGAACAGTTCACGATAGGGCTCGGGCGTCCGGTCGAACATGCCGGGGGACGTTGCACCCGGGATGACCGTGTTGACCGTGATGCCCTTACTGCCGAGGTCCTTTGCCCAGCTTTCCGTGAAGCTCTTGATTGCCGACTTGGCGGCCGAGTAGACGCCGGCGCCGGCGACCGGAAAGTCCGCAAGGGTTGACCCGAAGTTGATGATGCGTCCACCCTCGCCCAGCCTCTTGGCAGCCTCGCTCGCGACATACAGCGGGCCAAGCGTGTTCACTGCAAAGAGGCGCATAGCCTGCTCGGGATCGAGATCCTGAAGCGCGCCGCCTCCGCTCAGCCCTGCACAGTTTACGACGATGTCGAGCGCACCGAACGAGCTGTCGATGTCCTGGAACAGGGAGCCGACCTGGCGTGCGGAGGTGACATCCGCCCCGAACGCGCGCGCGTCGCCGCCATGGCTGATGATCTCCTCCACAACCTCTTCCGCACCTTGCTTGCTGGCACTGTAATGGGCCACGATTTTCGCGCCATCGCGAGCGAGGCGAAGCGCGACTTCACGGCCGATACCGCGCCCCGCACCAGTAACCAGAGCAACCTTGCCCCCAAGCGGTAGAGCTAACATGGCGAATACTCCCACGCCTTGAGATTTGAGATGTCATCATCACGCCGGAATAGGAGTTCACTGGCAGACACGGCCTGCCAATCACCAGCCACAATGAGGTGTGTCGAAAGCCGTTCGGTCAGGTCTTCGCCTCGTGCTGATGCGAATACGGCCGCACGCGACATCACACCGATCCCGGAGACCTTGATGAAGTTTCGAAGGAAGCGGGTTTCCACGTCCGGTTCGCTAACCGCGTCAGGCGGCCATGTGGAGCGACGCGGCGTGCTGTGGCGGTCCCATGTCGATGACCCACCTGACTGAACGGCGCATCGGCTCAATGCCATCGTGGGGCACGCCTGGGGGCATGTGATGCATATCCGAATAAATCTGGAGAGGATCACCGCCCCGGAGCGGCACCAGGCGCTGGACGCCGGCAAGAGCGAAGGTGTCCAGCCACTGGGCCCGCAGCGTTTCGGGATATATACCAACGGTTTGCGTAGTGTCGTTGCACCATTTTACGACATCTTGCAGGCTTGCGACGGGAACGAAGTTGACGACCCGGTTGTCCAGCTTGTCATAGAAATCGACCCGATCGGGGAATTTCGACAACACAAAGCCGCCGTTTATCGTGTCGCCTTCAACATGGAAGAAATCGTCCTCCATCGAAGCCGTTTCCATTTCAGCCTCAAGCTCCTTGTTGGGCGCTGCAGCAGAAGTTGACAGGACCGCCGGCAGCTTGGCGTATGCGGCAACCATCTTGCGGCCCAGAGCGACGATCTTGTCCAGGGACTCCTCGTCAGTGGCGCTCTCAACATACACGATCCGCGTGTTGGCGCAGGCCGTCTGGTTGAAGAAACCCGATATGGTGGCCAGGCCGATCGCAGCCTCGTCCATGGCTTCCTCGCTCTCGAACGTCTCCCGTCCGATCATGGACATGGAGTACTTCGGGTTCAGTGCGGTGAGATCGTTGCCGGGCGAAAGAAACTTCTGAATATGCTTGACCGAGCTCATGCCGCCCCATGCCGTGATCTTGTCGATCCTGGTGGTCCGGATGATCTGCGAATCCATGGTTTCGTCCCCACCCTTCCAATAGGCAACAGCCAGATGCTTGGTCACTGGGTGGTTTGCGTCGAGCTCGATCATTGTGCGAGCCAGCGCGTTTGAAGTCAGCGGGTCGTTGGAAGGCGCCTTGATGAGGACGTCCGACTTGGTCAGAGCGGCGCGAATGATGGTAAGCCCTGCGACCACCGGGACATTGCCCGCGGTGATGTGCAGCTGACGTGTGCCAATCGCGCGAATTCGGACGTTGGCGTATTTCCCTTCCCCGGGCACCCAACCGTCAAGATATGGCAACCCGATCGTCTTGTCGGCAAGGCCGGTCAGCATGTTCGGGTCGAACATGTGGGGGAGATTGTCGTACACCCCGCGCAGAATGGGTTCAGCCAGACCACCTGCTTGCAAAGCCAGTTCGAACGATTGCTGGAGCCATGGGTTGTCATCGAGACGCAGCCTCTTGCCGAATTCGACCAGAAAATCGATGATGTTCGCCATGCTGGTCTGGTGCAGGTCGGCCAGTTTTGCCGTATCGCCCAGAACCAGATCGTGAATATGCTTGTGCGGGTCTGGCGAACAGAAATCGGCGCCACCGCGGCCCTTGAATACGACGGAATCGCCCGCACTCGGCATGATCACGCGGCCGCGCGAGATGATGGGAACATTCAAAGTATCGTTCATGAGCGGTTCCTCAGGCCTCACCGGCCACAAAATCCATGAATTCGTTGTAGGCCTGCGCCGACCCGGCACAGGTGATCTTGTCATCCCCGCCTTCAGCTTCGCTGTAGCGGCGGACGTTCTTTTCGATGCGCGGGCCACCCCAACCGCAAGGACATTGCTCGTCCCAGTGCATCGTCACCTCGTCGCCCGAGATAAAGCCGCCCCAGTAGGTTTCGGCGAGCAGGTCGACCACTGCGAGCCGCCCCGTCTGAACACCCTCGCGCGGCAACTCTGTCGCATCCGCATCGAGAACCAGCGGGATGGCGTATGGGAAGAAGTGGAAAAACCCATGATCGCACATCGGCATATGACCGATGCATTCGGAAAACCCATACATGTTGGAGATCTTGGGGATGCCGAAGAAATCGGTGATGATTTCTTCCCAGTTATCCGGCGCGTCCTTGTAGCCCTTCATTCCGCCACCGCCCATCAGCACGGACCCTTCCGCGAATGACGGCTTCAAGCCTTTTTCCGTGCCAGCCTTGGCCAAGCGATAGAGTTCAGCAAAGGGCGCGCCGATCTTGACACGGTGACCGCGGAATTCCTCGACCAGCTTGCCAAACCAGGCTTCCATGTCGGCTTCCTTGCGGCGCCCCTGCTCGAGGATCAGTGTACGCTGCTCGAGCAGTGCGGGATCGAGCCCGAGCTGTTCGATTTCGCCTCTTTCCTCGGCCGCCTGAAGCTTGCCGGACAGGGCCATCAGGTCGGCCGGCATGGTCCCGCTATAGAGCGTATGCCAGTGCTCCTCCCCGCCCGCCATGTCTGCGGCAAACAGGCTCTGGATCTTAAGCATCATCTGATGCCCGCCCCTGTAGACTGCCGAAAACATTGGCAACTTGACCTTCTCGGAGTCCACCCCGCTGGATGCGTAATTGACTGCCAGGTAACTGGCCCGCCATGATGACAGTTCGTCTCTCGAACGGGGGACGAAGCTCAACTTGCCAGTGGTTCCACTCGAGGTGCCGATCAGCATGCCGTAGTCGGTAAGCCGATCGAGCCAACCGTCGATCGTTGAAAGCCCTTCGAGATCGACCTTCAAAAGATCGTGCATCGTCAGCTTGTTGAGCCAGGAGGTCAAACGCTTGAAATCGCGATTTTCAAGAATGCTGAGCGGATAGTTCTTCAGAACACGGTGGTCGAAGCAAACTGGCAGAACGTCCGAGATTTTCTCAATGGATTCGACACCTTGCTTTGCAGCCAGGGTTTGCAGCGCGGGCACTTTTTCCCGCATTCTAGCGAAACGCAGCTTGAGCGCGGCAAGCTGCAGGGCTTCTCTCTCTTCTCGTGGCAGGCGCAGAAGTTCGTCAAACGAGTGCTGTGCCCAGCCAGCCGGATTTTCGGCCAGAAGCGAAATCGCCATCCATCAGTCTCCTGCGAGTTTATGGACAATTCTTAGCAGTGGAGCGACCTTCGGAGAATGGAGTATCCCCGGTCGCAGCTATAGCTTTTGACTGTCACTCGTGGTGAACCAAAGGTGGTGCGACTTTGGGGCATGCGTCGCCGCGCCTACGGCACCGCGATGCTATCCGCTGCGGCTAGAGACGCTGCTGCACCAAAAATGGACCAGATACCCGCCTTCGGACGGCAGCGTTCAATTGCAAAAGGCGAACGTTGCGCACTAGAACTTCATCGAGAAGGGGTCTCGCCGGTCACCCGAGTAATCGATGAAGATGCTCTTGGTCTGCGTGAACTCGCTGATCCCGGCTTCACCCCGAACGCGTCCGAAGCCGGACTGCTTCATGCCGCCGAACGGCACCTGCGGGGCGGCCACGCGGTAGGTATTGACCCAGACCATGCCGGAGTCGATGGCCCGCATCATCCGCATGCAACGACTGATGTTCTCAGACCAGATCCCGCTGGCAAGGCCGTAGGGTGTGTCATTGGCGATGTGGACGGCCTCGTCCTCGTCATCGAACGGGATGATCGAGAGGACCGGGCCAAAGATCTCTTCGGCAGCAACCTTCATGTTGTTGCGAACGTCGGCGAAGATGGTCGGCTGAATGAAAAAGCCCTTTTCGAGTCCTGGCCCGTCGGCGCGGCCCCCGCCGGCGACGAGACGGGCACCATCCCCTCTGGCCGATTCGATGAAGGAGAGTATCTTGTTGAACTGAGGCTCATTTGCCGCGGTCCCCATTTCAGTCGTCATGAGGCGCGGATCGCCCAAGCGGATCTGAGCGGCGCGCGCGGCCAGCCCTTCGACCATGCGATCATAGATGCCGCGCTGCACCAAGAGGCGCGAGCCGGCAATGCAGGTCTGGCCCGTGGCGCCAAAAATCCCAGCCAGTGCACCGATCAGTGCGCGATCAAAATCAGCGTCGTCGAAAACGATGTTGGGGCTCTTGCCGCCCAGTTCCATCGTGACCGGCTTGAGGTTCGCGCCCGCAGTCTGCGCAATGATACGGCCGACACCGGGGCTGCCGGTAAAGCTCACCTTGTCGATGCCATCACTGGCGGTCAGTGCAGCACCGACGTCTCCGGCGCCGATGACGACCTGCAC
>JAPLPG010000022.1 GCA_026400375.1 Novosphingobium sp.
AACATCTGCTGGCGCAGGCCAAGCCTGGCATCCTTCGACAAGCTCAGGATGAGCGGATCCTAGAATTTGCCGAGCGTCATGCGCCTTGTGCACCACCCGATCCCGCCCAGCCTGAGCCTGTCGAAGGCCCCGCGCCAGCAGATGTTTCCCCGGGGAAACACTTCCATCAAAAGCAGGTGCCGCCGATTGCGCCATCAGCGGTGGAGACCCCGGCCTTCGATTTCCAGATCGACCAGCACGCAGCGCGCCAGTTCCACCAGTTCTTCGAGGCTCATGCCCGATCCCGAATGCAGCCGCAGCGTGACGCCCTGGCGGTTGACCGACTGGAGCGTGACGGCAGGCCGGTCAAAATCGCTGTTGTAGGTGACCGGGCCATTGCGCTCGGCCGTGCGTTCGGGCGCGGCGAGCAGGCGGGCGATCACCTCGTTGGCGGTAATCGCCGGGTCGCCCTGGCGGCGGCGTTCCTCCTGCAGGCGGGCGAGCGCCTTGGCCTCGCGCAGGATTGCCGGAGCTGCGGCGCGATCGTCGAGCGCCTGGGCCAGTGGGTAGGCCGGTTTCAGCTGCACGTCGGCCGGGCTGGCAAAGGCCGCCAGCACCTGATCGGGCAGGCTGGCAACCTTGAGCATCTTCGACAGCCAGCCTTTCGACAGTTTGAGCCGGTCGGCCATGCGGGTCAGGTGGCTGCCATAATGATCGCGCAGGGCCTGGGCATAATTGCGCGCCCGTTCGAGGTCGGAAACATCCTTGCGGGCGCGGTTCTCCAGATCGGCGAGGCGGAATGCGGCCTCGTCGTCCAGCTGCGCCACTTGTGCCACGAACTGCATCTGCGGATAGGAATGGGCCCGCAGCCATGACACCGACCAGTGACGGCGCGTGCCGGCGATCACTTCATAATCATGATCGGGGTCGCCTTCGATCCGGCGCACCACGGCGGGCACTTTCTGGCCACCTTCGGCAATGATCGAATCGATCAGTTCGCCGCACGATTCCTCGGTAAGGTGTTCATACGACCGGGCATTGCCTTTCCACACCCGCACCCGCGCCGGATCGAGCAGCAGCTGGGTAACCTGCCGCACTTCACCGCTGGCAACGCGCGCCAGAGCCGATTCCCGGCCAAGCAACGTCGTGCCGCGTAAGCGTTCGTTGCGGGCAGGGGCAGGGGAGGGCGCGGACGCCGAATCCGACGATTCGCTGACCGCTTCGGACGGTGCCGCGCCGGGCACATCTGGTTTTGTTTCAGGCACTTCCTCTTCAGCCAGCAGGCTTGCGAGATAGTCCGACTGCTTACGCGCCATAAATCACCTCGTTGTGAAAGGCGCGGAACATAAAGTGAACATGCGCTTGTAGGAAAGGTGGTTTTGCCACGCCGGGCGCTGCGACATGCCTTGCCGGACCCTGTCGCAGGACGATGGATGCAGTGCTGCCGTCATGCATGGATCACGTCCTCCTCGCGCGCCGGGGCGACGCGGCCCCAGCCGGCGCGGACGAGCTGCTCGATCTGGCCCATCGCCTCGTCCAGATTGGCCCGGCAGCGCTTGTGGGTGCGCGGGGTGCCGATCGGCTTTTCCAGTTCGTAGACAGTCATCATGCGCAGCGCGGCGTGGCTGATTTCGGCGCTTTCGAGGATCGGCACCGGCAACAGAGCAGGGCCGAAGGTCTGCTCCATGATCGTGCGGACCATTTCGTGGCTGGGATCGCCGCCATCGAACTTGGAACAGATCAGCCGGACGAAGGTGTAATCAACCTCGATCCCGGCTTCGATCAGCTGGGCGATCACCTGGTCCATCATCGACAGGAACTGGACGGTGGAGCAGAAATCGGGCGTGGTCGCCGCCAGCGGCACCAGCAGCGCGTTGGCCGCCTGCATCACCGCCAGCGAAATCGTGCCAAGCGCAGGCGGCGGATCGAGAATCACGATGTCGTAATCGCGGGCCATGTCCATAAGCCCGGCCTTGAGCTTGCGGAAGCGCGCGGCGAGGACCGACTGGCCATCGGCGCCCGAAGCGGCCAGTTCATATTCCACATCGAACAGTTCGAGGTTCGACGGGATCAGATCGACATTGGGCCAGGGCGTGCGCTTGACCGCATAGAGCAGGTCGGTCTGCGTCGGGTCGATCGACAGGTAGGGGTACAGCGTTTCATCGCGGGTGATGTTGAAATGCGGGTTGAAGCCGAACAGCGTGGTGGTGGTGGCCTGGCTGTCGCAATCGACCACAAGCACGCGATAGCCCTGCACGCCGAAATAGTGGGCGAGGTGGGTGGTGACGGTGGACTTGCCGACGCCGCCCTTGAAGTTCTGCACTGCGATGATTGCGGGCACATCGTCAGGCGCGCGGGCAGGCGAGGCGCCGAGCACTTCACGCATGTGCATCAGCTCTTCCATCGAATAGCCCAGCCGCCGCCCGTTTTCGCCCGACGGGGGAGGGGGCAGGCGGCCATCGTCTTCGGCCATGCGGATGCGATTCGTCGAGCAGCCGAGCAGGTGCGCAGCATCGGCAATGCCCACGCGGACATTGAGTCCCTTGCGACTGTCTGGCAGGAAAGCCTTGCGGCGCAGGCGCTCGATCATCTTATCGCCCGCTGAGGCAAGATCGCCGATCTGGCTGACTATTGAATTCGGATCCGACATCGCCCGCCTGTTTGAAGCTGTTTGGACCAGTGGTTAACCGATTTCCTTCAATCGTGCAATGCGGTGGTGAAACATCTCAAGAACGCGTGATGTGGGGCGGGATTGATTCAGTTTCCTTTTCGCGCGTGCATGGGTTGCGCGATGCCCACCCCCGGCCCCTCCCGCTTGCGGGAGGGGGGAAGGAAGGGGGGCTCTCTACAAGAAGGGTGGCCTAAATAACTGGCGCTATTCGGTAATTCTGTACCTCGTCGTTTGCTTGCCACGGAGGGCCGTGGGATGAGCGGATTGGGGGAACAATCCGGTCCGTTTCGGGTTC
>JAPLPG010000338.1 GCA_026400375.1 Novosphingobium sp.
ATCGGGGAAGTAGCGGTAATCGTGCGCGTCTTCCTTGCTGCGCATCGACCGCGTCTCGTTCCGGTCGGGATCGTAGAGCCGCGTTTCCTGCACCACGGTGCCACCGTCCTCGATAAAGGCGACCTGGCGCTTGGCTTCCTGTTCCACCACTGCCATCACGAAGCGGACCGAGTTGACGTTCTTGGTCTCGGTCCGCGTCCCGAAGGGTTCGCCGGGCTTGCGCACGCTGACGTTCACGTCCGCGCGCATTGAGCCCTGATCCATGTTGCCATCGCACGACCCGACATAGCGCAGGATCGTGCGCAGCTTCGACAGATAGGCCCCGGCCTCTGCTGGCGAACGCATGTCCGGACGGCTGACGATTTCCATCAGCGCCACGCCCGACCGGTTGAGGTCGACATAGGACATAGTCGGGTGCTGATCGTGCATCAGCTTCCCGGCGTCCTGCTCCACGTGGATCCGCTCGATCCCGATGGTCTTGACGCTGTCGGGGTTCTTGTCGTCCAGCAGGATGTCGATCGCGCCCTCGCCCACGATGGGGTGATAGAGCTGGCTGATCTGGTAGCCCTGCGGAAGATCGGCGTAGAAGTAGTTCTTGCGGTCGAACCGGCTCCATGTGTTGATCTGCGCGTTGATTGCCATGCCGGTGCGCACCGCCTGGCGGATGCATTCGAAGTTCGGCACCGGCAGCATCCCCGGCATCGCCGCATCCACCAGGCTGACCTGCGTGTTCGGCTCTGCGCCAAAGGCTGTGGCCGCGCCGGAAAACAGCTTGGCGTTGGTGGTGATCTGCGCATGAACTTCAAGGCCGATCACGACCTCCCATTCACCGGTTGCGCCCTGGATACGATAATCGGTCATCTTACCACCACTTTGCCGGACGGGCGGAAAACTGTGCGCGCTGCTCGATCGCGAGGCTGGCGTTGAGGACGCCCTGTTCGTCAAACGCCTTGCCGATCACTTGCAGCCCGAGCGGCAGGCCGGCGCGGTCCAGCCCGGCGGGGACGGACATGGCAGGCAGCCCGGCAAGGCTGGCGGGCACCGAGAACACGTCGTTCAGGTACATCTCCAGCGGATCGGCGCTCTTTTCGCCCAACGCAAAAGCCGATGACGGCGCGGTGGGGACGAGGATCACGTCGACCTGCTCGAACGCCTGCGTGAAATCGCGGGCGATCAGCGTGCGGACCTTCTGCGCCTGCGTGTAATAGGCATCGTAGAAACCGGCCGAGAGCACGTAGGTGCCGATCATGATGCGGCGCTTGACCTCGGGCCCGAACCCGGCGGCGCGGGTGGCGGCGTACATGTCCTGCAGGCCCGCACCATCAGGCAGGTCTCGCAGGCCATAGCGCACGCCATCGTACCGCGCGAGGTTCGACGAGGCTTCGGCAGGGGCGATGATGTAGTACGTGGGCAGCGCGTACTTGGTGTGCGGCAGGCTGATCTCGACGATCTCTGCGCCCGCATCCTTCAACCACGCAATGCCATCGTCCCAGCTTTTCGCCACATCAGCGTCCATGCCGTCCAGCCGGTATTCGCGCGGAATGCCCACCTTCTTGCCGCGCATGTCGGCGTTCAGGCCTGCGGTCCATGCGGGCACGGGCAGGTTCAGGCTGGTCGAATCCTTGGGATCGAACCCGGCCATGGCTTCCAGCATGATCGCGCAATCGGTCACGTCCTGGGCCATCGCGCCTGCCTGGTCGAGCGAGGACGCGAACGCCACCACCCCCCAGCGCGAGCAGCGACCGTAAGTCGGCTTGATGCCCGAAATGCCGGTGAAGGCGGAGGGCTGGCGGATCGAACCGCCGGTATCGGTGCCGGTGGCGGCAGGCGCGATGCGCGCGGCAACCGCTGCCGACGAACCGCCCGAAGAGCCACCAGGGGCAAGCGGCGCGGTATCGCCCGGCCGGCGCCAGGGCGAGATCACGTTGCCGAAGGCGCTGGTCTCGTTCGACGATCCCATCGCGAACTGATCGAGGTTGAGCTTGCCCAGCATCCCCGCGCCCGCGTCCCACAACTTCTGGCTGACGGTCGATTCGTACTGCGGCGTGAAGCCTTCGAGGATCTTCGATGCGGCGGTGGTCTGCGTGCCCTTTGTGGCAAACAGATCCTTCATGCCGATCGGCACGCCCGCCATGGCGCCGAGCGTCTTTCCGGCGCTGCGGTCAGCGTCAACCTTTGCCGCGGCGTCCAGCGCCGTTTCAGGCGTGGTGACGATGAAGGCATTGAGCGCAGGCTGGGCTGCCGCGACCGCGGCGTTGAACGCGGTGGCAACTTCCGTGGCAGAAAATTCGCCGCTGGCCACGCCATCGCGCAGGGCGGCAATGCCGAGGTTTGTCAGGTCAGTCATTATTCGATCACCTTGGGCACGCCAAAGAAGCCATGTTCGGGCGCGGGCGCATTGGCCAGCACCGCATCGCGCATGTCGCCGCCGGTCAGCGGATCGGCGTTGACCACGTCATCGCGCAGACGCTGCGTGTTGGGGATGACGGCGGTCATCGGCTCCACGCCGGTCACGTCAACCTCGCCGAGCTGTTCGACCCACGCGAGGATGCCGTTCAGTTCGGGCACCATCGCGCCGATTTCGGCATCGGTAACCTTGATGCGGGCCAGCGAGGCGATCTTGGCCACGGTGGCAGTATCTACGGACATGGCGGATACTCTTGTCGAAAAACAGGAACGCCGCGCGCTACCAGAGCGCACGGCGTGCTTCAAGCCGAGGCGGACCGCAAGGGCCCCGCCCGGCCAGTGTCAGGGTTGCGGCGCGCCCTGCGGCATCGGCGGCATCGGCATGCCACCAGGCGCTGCACCACCGGGAGCGCCACCGCCACCGGGGCCGCCCTGCATCCGCTGCATCTGTTCCATCATCGCCCGCTGCTGTTCCAGTTCGGCCGCGCTCTTGTAATCGATCAGCTCGATTTCGAAGACGAGGTCCGAATTGGCCGGGATCACCACTTCGCCAGTCTGCGGGTTGCGCTTTTCTTCCGCGCCATAGGCCTTTTCCGAAGGGATCTCGAGGACGTACTTGCCGCCCTTCTGCATCTTGCCAAGTCCTTCGGAGAACCCGGGAATCACCGTTTCAAGCGGGAGCACCGCACGTTCGCCCCGGTCGAATTCCTTGCCGTTGGCAAGGCGGCCGACATAGTTGATCAGCGCCACGTCCGTCTTGGTCGGCGATGCGCCGGTGCCAGCCTTGATCGTCTCGATCTCGATACCCTGATAGCGGGTGGCATAGGCAACGCCCGATCCCAGCACGACAGCGGCGGCAACGCCCAGCCAGATCTTGGTCAACGAGCCCTTGGCGACGGGCTGGAGCGGGACGCGGGTGATTTCCGACATGCTATTCCCCTGAGGCGATATTCAGCGGCGTGATTCGGCAGGCGAATCGCGCCGGATGTTGCAAATGGCTGTTCCCGGCCCACGAAAAAGGGCGCCAAAGTTCGGCGCCCTCTTGGCCCAAGCGGACTGAAACGGCAAGTAGCCAGATGGGGCGTTTCCGCCCCGCCCGACCTTACTTTCCGCCGTCACGCTCCATGCGCTTGCGTTCCATCTTGCGGGCGCGACGGACAGCAGCAGCCTTTTCGCGGGCGCGCTTTTCCGACGGCTTCTCGAAGTGACGACGCAGCTTCATTTCGCGATACACGCCTTCACGCTGCAGCTTCTTCTTCAGGGCACGAAGAGCTTGGTCAACGTTGTTGTCGCGAACGAGAATCTGCATAAACCGCTACACCTCAAGACTGTGGCAAGAGCCCGCGAAACCGGCGGGAATCACCTTGATTCTGGAAATACAAAACGTGCCGAATCCGCACAGGACCGGCCCGAACGGGAGCGCCACTACCCAAATCGGCCGGCAAAGGCAAGCAAAGTCGTGCATTTCTCGGGCCAAGCGTTTATGGGGCGGCTGATGAACTCTCCCAATACCCTGACGGCAACCGCCATCGTCGCCCTTGGCGGCGGAATTGGCGCCATGCTGCGTTATCATGCCGGGCGCGCGGTCTCGACCGTTGCTGGCCCCAACATGGTGTTCCCCTGGGGCACCTTCCTCGTGAATGTCGCAGGCAGCATGCTGATGGGCATCCTGGCCGGATGGCTGGCGCGCGAAGGCGGTGGCGAATCGCTGCGGCTGATGCTGGGCGTCGGCGTGCTGGGCGGTTTCACCACGTTTTCGGCGTTCAGCCTTGAAACGGCGATGCTGATGGAACGCGGCCTTTACGGGATGGCTGGCCTCTATGCATTCGGTTCGATCGTGGCCGGCGTGGCCGGGCTGTTCCTTGGCCTCTCGCTGATGCGCGGTGCCGCATGAGCGCCGCCAGAAAGGGCCAGGGCGCGCTGTCGGATGTTAATGTCCGCCAGTTCGTGATCGGCAAGGACGATGAAGGCGCACGGCTTGACCGCTGGTTCAAGCGGCACCTGCCGCAAGTCGGCTTTGCCACCGTATCGCGCTGGGCGCGCACCGGGCAGATCCGGCTGGATGGCAAGCGCGCCGATGTCGATACCCGGATCGAAGCCGGGCAGACCCTGCGCGTGCCACCGGCCAATGCCACCCCGGTCGGCACCCCCGGCAAGGGCGAACGCCCCCGCGCCCCGCTGACCGAAGAACAGATCGCGCTGGCCGAATCGATGGTCCTGGAAAAGGACCGCGCCGCCATCGTGCTGAACAAGCCGCCGGGCCTTGCCACGCAGGGCGGCAGCGGCACCTATGAACACGTCGACGGCCTGCTCGATGCCTATGCCGCCGAAGGCGCGCCCCGCCCGCGGCTGGTCCACCGGCTCGACAAGGACACCTCGGGCGTGCTGCTGATCGCCC
>JAPLPG010000034.1 GCA_026400375.1 Novosphingobium sp.
GGCGACATTGTGCTTTGGCCACCGCCACGTTTTCTAGCTCGAATGTTCGGCCAGCTGGCCGATCGGGTAGCCACGGTGCAGCAGAACGCCTTCATCGCCATCGATATAGGTGATGGCGCTGTCGCAGCTCGCGGTCGAGGTAAAGCCCGGGTCATAGGTGAACATTCCCGTCTGGCCATAAAGCTTGCGGATATCGATCACGTCCGGGCCGATCGTGCCGCTGTTGATCGGCATTTCGATGGTCTTGCCATCGGCCGTCAAAGAAGCCTGGTTATCGCTCACGCCTTAACCCTCCTATTTATCTTTGATTTGCAATCAATTGCCAGATTCAAGCCACTGCATCGCGAATGCGCAGAAGCGACTCGTCCTTGCCCAGCAGTGCCAATACGTCGAAAATTCCCGGCGAGGTAGTCTGTCCCGTCAGGCTTGCGCGCAACGGTTGGGCGATCTTGCCCAATCCTATCCCAAGCTCCTCGGCCATTTGTTTTACCGTGGCTTCGAGGCTCTCCATTGTCCAGTCGTTTTCGGCATCGAACCTGTCGGCGACCTGGCCGAGAATGGCGCGCGCCTCGTCGGTCAGCAAGGCGGCGGCCTTTTCCGTCATCGGCAAGGGCCGCTGCGCGAACAAGAACACGGCGCCGGCCGACAACTCATTGAGATCGGCGGCACGCACCTTGAGCACGGGCATGGCCCGCGTCAGCAGGTCGGTGCCCACAGCTGCGGCAAAGGCCGGCTCCAGCGTCGCCAGCTTCGGCGCTACCAGCGCGGCAAGCCGCGCATCGTCCGCCTCGCGGATATAGTGCCCGTTGAGGTTGAGCAGCTTCTTCAGGTCGAACCGCGAAGCGCCCTTGTTGACATCGCCGATGTCGAACCATTCCACCGCCTGTTCGCGGCTGATGATCTCCTCGTCGCCATGGCCCCAACCCAGCCGCAGCAGGTAGTTGAACACCGCTTCGGGCAGCAGCCCCAGCTCGTCGCGATAGGCATCAACCCCCAGCGCGCCATGCCGCTTGGAAAGCTTGGCCCCATCCGCACCGTGAATCAGCGGGATATGGCCATAGACCGGGTCGGGCCAGCCACCCTCGATGGCATGCATCGCGCGGATCACCACCAGCTGGCGAAAGGCGTTGTTGATATGGTCGTCGCCGCGGATCACGTGCGTTACGCCCATGTCGTGGTCGTCCACCACCACCGCCAGCATGTAGGTCGGCGTGCCATCCGACCGCAGGATCACGAAATCGTCGAGTTCGCTGTTCTGAACGGTGATCGCGCCCTGAACCTTGTCGTCGATGGTGGTCTCGCCGTCACGCGGAGACTTCATTCGCACCACGTATGCCAGGCTCTCCGGCCACTGGTCAGCGGTCGCATCGCGCCATTCGCTGTCGATGCGGAACGGCCTGCGCTCGGCCTGGGCTTGTTCGCGCCGCGCCGCCAGTTCTTCCTGCGTCAGGTAACAGCGATAGGCGCGGCCGGCCTCGAGCATCTTCCGCGCCACTTCGGCATGGCGATCGGACCGGGCAAACTGGAACACCGGCTCGGCATCGCCGCCAAGGCCCAGCCAGTTCAGCCCGTCGAAAATCGCGTCGATCGCGGCATCGGTTGATCGTGCCCGGTCGGTATCCTCGATCCGCAACAGATAGGTGCCGCCGTGATGGCGGGCATAGAGCCAGTTGAACAGCGCCGTGCGCGCGCCGCCAATGTGCAGAAAACCGGTGGGCGAGGGCGCAAATCGGGTGACCACGCGCCCCTTTTCGGGCGATCCTGCAGAAACGGTATCAGTGGCGCTTGCCATTGGCCGCGCTTTCCTTTGCTTTGAATGTCATGGCGTCCCCGGCAGCAGAAGGACCTGCGGCGGAATATCCCGCCGCCGATCCGGGCTCTGCCCCGGCCGGACACGCGCGGCATTGGGACATCCGCACGCGATTGTCCAGCACGCTTGCCAAGATGCTCGCTCACGCCGACCGCTTCCTCGAAGCCCATCCCTTCGATCGCGGGCTGTGGCTGGTCGTGGCCTTTGCCAGCGGGATCGTCGCATGGGTTGCCCTGCCGACCTCGGCAGACTGGATCGCGCTGCTACTGGCAACGCTGGCCGCGGCCATCCTGGCATTGCTCTTCATCGATGAAGGCCGCTTCTCCTACTTGCGCCTGGCGGTGTTCGGTTGCGCGGCAATGCTGGCTGCGGGCACGGCCACGATCTGGGCCAAGTCTGCCCTGGCGGGCCAACCCGCCATTCTGCGCCCGGCCGTGCTGGTGCTTCAGGGCCAGGTGATCGAGCGGCGCGAGGAGCCCGCCAAGGCCCGCATCCGGCTGCTGTTGCTCACCCGCGTACCGGATTTCCCCGATCCGGTCCGGGTTCGCATCAACGTCCCTCTGGAAAAGACCGTCCCGCAGATCACCGAAGGCGCGGAGATCCGCCTGCGCGCGCGGTTGATGCCTCCGGCCGCGCCGATGCTGCCGGGCGCCTATGATTTTGCTCGCACCGCGTGGTTCGGAGGAATCGCCGCCACGGGAAGCGCGCTGGGCGATGCCACCGTGGTCCTTGCGTCCACGCAGGGAGATCGGAAAA
>JAPLPG010000216.1 GCA_026400375.1 Novosphingobium sp.
GTCGCGATAAGAAACCCCACGCCGCAGCCATTCTCAGGCTGTCGGACATCTCAAGAACGTGTCCTGAGAGGGCTCGTCACCAGTGAGGTTTACTGCGCGCTGGATCGGCACCATGACGAGCGCGATGCCTTGCGCCACATCTCAGCTTCCCAGGCGAACTGGACCATGATCTCGTGGGCCGTCATGGGCTGCCACAAGAGGGCTGAGAGCTTGAGTAGCTCTCGGCAGTGCGCAGCTTTTTCAGCTGGACACCCGCAAAAACCGGTTAGTTCGAGGCGGATTGGTCCGAGCGGACTGCTTCCCTCTGCTTTTCGTCTGTAGCGACCCGCCGCTGGTTTGTTTCGGTCGGTAATTCTGGCGGTTTGCCCCGGTTGTTCGGGATTCCAGGCTGCGCAGACTACAGCAGTAGGGCACTGGCGCAACGGTGCTGCGCAGGCAACCCTCAAGGGGAGACGGAACGGCAATGATACTGCAGCGCATTCTGGCCATCATGGCGGTTGTTGCACTGACGCTTGGCGGTCCTGCGGGGCCGGCCGCCGTCGTGGCACAGGACAAGCCAGCGCAGGGCGACGCAGCACGCGATGGCGAAGCGCAAGCCCAACCCGACGATGCCGCCGAGGCCCCGCCTGCCATACGCCAGGACGGTTGCGAGGCGCGGCGATTGTCGAGCGTGCGGCGTGTCGTCGGCGGTACGACGGCAAAAAGAGAGAACGGGCTGTGGCAGGCAGAAATCCTGTCCTCGCCAAGCTATAGCGAAGCCGATCGCGAATATGACCGCAGCCTTGCCAATGGCGATCCGTGCAAGATCTATCTGGATCTGCGCGCCGATTACGAACTGGCCCATAAATGCGGCGGTTCCTGGCTGGGCGATGGCTTCGTGATCACTGCGGCGCATTGCGTGGACAATATTCCCGGCTTCAACGGCAAGGAGGGCAACGTCCTGACCGATCGGCGCGTCCGCCTTGGCACGCTGTCGCTTCTCGACACCGATGGCTTCTTCGCCATCGACTCCGTAATGATTCACAAGGATTACAATGCCAAACGCAAACTGGACGACATCGCCCTGATCCGCCTGCGACCCGACGGGCGTCTCGGCCAGTTCACCGCAGACAAGCGCCTTGCCGCCATTCCCCTGATGTCTGCGTCAGACCCGAAGTTCAGGCCTGACGAGGAACTGCTGGTAACCGGATGGGGCTGGATGGGTTCGCGCGATGCAAAGGCCATGGTGACGAGGCTCGACAAGGCGGGCAACGTGCAGCGCAATCCTTCGACCTTGCGCCAATTGCACCTGGTATGGCTGCCGGACGGGTTGTGCCAGGCAGAATACGGCGAATTCTATGACGCAGGCATGATGTGCGCCACCAGCCGCGCTCCCGATGGATCGATCGCATTGGACAAGGACAGCTGCCAGGGTGACAGTGGCGGGCCTTTGACGCGGGTCGACGCCAGGGGCCGCCGCGTGCTGGCAGGGCTGGTATCGGGGGGTGCCGGCTGCGGCGCGGGCAAGCCAGGCGTCTATACGCGCGTATCGGCTTATGCCGACTGGATCAAACGGGCAAAGCGCGCCGCAGCAAGCGGACAGGTGGTCCGTGTCGCGGGCACACCTGTCCGATAGACACGCTTACTGTTCGCGCGGCGTGGTCCGTTCGACGACGCCGGTCTGCTCCTGCGGGCCGGTCCGCTCTACCACTCCGGTCCGCTCTCCGACCACGGTCCGTTCCACAACCCCGGTCTGCGGCTGGGGCGCGGTCTCGTTGGCGGTGGAGGCTGGCCTTGCCGATGCCGTGGCGGGCGCGTCGGCCATGGTCTGGCATCCGCCAAGCCCGCATGCGGCCCCGGCGGCGATCATGGCAGTCATCATCTTGCGCATCACGTACCCCCTTGTGTGACTTGATCTTATCCAAATCCAGCACCGGCAGCCAGTGACCGGAACCGCGGCGTCTCCCGCAGCGGGATCAGCAGCGGATCACTGTACATCATCAGGAAGCCGCCGTCGCGCAGTCTCCACGCCTTGTCCAGTGCGTCCAGCGCCTTGTCCGGCTCGCCCCATTGGGCGTGGATCTGCGCATACTGATAAAGGCTCTTCTCGCCCATTGCGGTGAAGAGTTCATCGAACGCAGTTTGCGCGGCAGCCTGATCTCCGCGCTTGCGTGCAATGATGGCAAGGCCCGGCAGGCGACGTGGCGGGCACTTTTCCCTTTCGAATGATTGCGTCGCGGCATCGATATCGCCGAGCATGAGCTGGGCGAAACCCATCAGCGAGTGAATGCCCGAAAGCGTCGGATTGAGCGATATGGCAAGGCGGTACTGCTCGATCGCGCCGGCATTGTCACCGGCGACGAAGCGCACATCGCCGCTCGACCGGAACGTGCGAGCGTTGAGCGGGTCGAGCGTCGCCGACCGCGCGATCACGCTTGCGGCCTCATCGGTCCGGCGCAGGCGCCCGAGGAATGTTCCGTGGCGGGCAAGAATGTCGGCATCGCCGGGCGCCAGTTCGTACGAGCGCTGATAGGGCCCGACTGCGGCACGCATGTCGAGCATGCCGCTGGAACAGGCAAAACCCAGCGCAGAGAAGCCCTCGGCAAACTCCGGTGCAAGCGCGGTGGCTTTCCTGGCCGATCCGACAGCGGCACTATAGCCAAGCCTGCGTTGGGCTTCGTCATCATAGAGGTTGCCGATGACCATCAGCGCACGCGAACGCGCAGCGTGCGCCCCGGCATATGCCGGATCAAGCGCGATGGCGCGGTCGAAATAGGCAAGCGCGGCACGGTCGCTGGCCTCATCGATCCCCGCCTCGTAAAGGTCGCGCCCGCGAAGGTAGGCATCGAACGCCGCGACATCGGCCGTCCCGCCGACCGTGCCGGCCGCGTCACCCTCGCGCGGGCCGAGCGCAACGGACAGGGCCTGCGCCACTGTGCCCGCGATCTCGTTCTGGAGCGCGAAAATGTCGGCGATCGGGCGCTCGTAGCTTTGCGCCCATCTGCTCAGGCCGCTTGCTCCCTCGGACATCTGGACTGCGATCTTGACGCGTCCGGCGGCCCGCTGGACATTGCCCGAAAGCACGAAGGCCACGGCCAGATCCTTGGCGATCTTGCGGATATCGCCCGATTGCCGGTCGACCGTTTCCGACGATGCCTGGCCAACGATCTGCAGCAACGGGTTGCGGATCAGACGGGTGCGGATTTCGCTGGTCAGGCCATCGGAGAAATAGCGCTGTTCGTCATCACCGGTCAGATTGGCGAACGGCAGGACGGCAATGCTGGGGCGGGCGGCCTCGCCCGACAGCGAACCGCGATTGCGCCAGGCGATCCCGCTGCCGACGGCGACCACCGCCATGCTGCCAGCCACGATCGCGGTGCGGCGGGTCGCCAGCGCCGGACGGCGTGAAGGCGGGCGAGAGGGTATCGTCGCCGGATCACGATCCAGCAGCGCGGCCACGGCCCGCAGGAATTTCTGCACCGGTTCGCTGTCTGGCCGCGACAGCGCCTTGCTGACGTCGATCGCCTGGAACTGGCGAAAGCCCAGGGGCGGCAACGAGCCATCTATCGACAGGGGCACCAGCCGGCCGGTATCGCGTCCGCTTTCCGCTTCGTCATGAACCCAGTGCGATGCCGTCGAACTGGCAGACCACAGCACGACAACCACCCGGGCCGCATCGAGAGCTTGCGCTATGACTTTGGCGTAGCGTTCGCCACCTTCCAGCAAGCCATCCCACCACACGCTGAACCCCGCCTGTTCGAGCAGCGCCACGACAGCCAACGCTGCCTTGCGATCGGCAGAAGCATAGCTGAGGAAGACACTGCGCGGGGCGTCCGGCACTATCGGCCCGGAACCTGTCTGGCATCAAGACTGCCGTGCATCGATTCATTTCCCCGTCGAACCCATGACCACGTGCAGGTATAAAGCAAATGGAACGATTGGGCCATTGCTCATGCGGTTATCCAGCAACCCAGGCCGTAAACTCATGAACCACACCGCCGAGGCGTCGAAATGACGAGCATATCGGGCCAAGGCGCCTGCCGGGAGGGCTGGTTGCCCTTCCAAAGGCGGTTTGGTTCGAGATGGAAGCCATTTCGACGTCCTTCGGATTTGACCAAAACGGCCCATCGCTTCGTCGGGCAGGCTTGAAATATCGACATATTCCTGCGCCTGCCCTTCTTGCGCTGAGCCGTTTTGCCTCAAACCTCGGCGGTGTGGTTCATGAGTTTACGGCCTTATATTGGTGGCTGGCAAGAAATGCGTGGTCTGGTTACTGTCCTGCCACAGGGGCTGGCGCATCGCGCAGGCAAACGACGTGAGGACGAGTTCAGCACATGCCCGCAAACGGTGTTCAAGCCCCGCTCCCGCCGCTCGGCTTCGGCATCGGCATCGTCGGTCACCGCCCCGATCGGCTGGTCGATCCATCCGCGATCGCGGGATGTCTGCACCGGCTGTTCGGCTCGGTCGAGCGGGCGCTGGCCGTTCGCGCGGCACAGGGCGGCTATGGCCCGGCAGCGCCGCCGCAACTGGTCTCGGCACTGGCCGAAGGCGCGGACCGTCTTGCTGCGCAGGTTGCATTGGCGCGCGGGATGACGCTGCTCTCGGTCCTGCCGTTTCCAGCCAAGGTCTACGAGGGCGATTTCGCCGACGCTGCGTCTCGCGCGGGGTTTCAGGAACTGTTGGCTGCGGCGCAGTCTGTCGTCGTCCTCGATGGCGACGTCACCGCGCGCGAGCGGGCCTATGACCGCGCCGGCCTGGTGCTGCTGGAGAATGTCGACCTGCTGATCGCGGTCTGGGACGGCGAGCCGGGCCGGGGCCGTGGCGGCACGCGCGAGGTCATCGAGGAAGCGGCACGGCGCGGCGTTCCGATCGTCACGGTTTCGCCCGATGGACTGCAGGTGGAAATCCGCAGGGGCGGTCAGGACCTGCTCTCTTCGCGCTTTGCCGATCTGCCGCAACTGCCCGAAGCGCAACTCGAAGAACTGATCGCAGAACTTGTCGCGCTGCCAGACGCTTCCGGCGATGTTTCCGGGCAGGTGTGGCCCCGCGGGGTGCCACGGTTCGGCATCGGCCATCGCGCCTATGCCGCATTGCTGCGCCTGGCAGGAGGCGGCTCGGCCAAGGGCGTGTCGCCCGCACCTGCTGCCGACACGTTGACCGCGGCCTTTCAATGGTGGGACCGGGCAGCGATACAGGCAGCGCAGGCGTTCCGCTCGGCGGTGATCGTGAATTTCGGGTTGGCCGCGCTGGCTGTCGTGCTGGCGGCAGGCTCGGTGCTGTCGGGACAGTGGAAGTGGGTCTTCGTCGCGCTCGAAGTGGTGACGATCCTGCTGCTGCTGGCCAACACCATCCTCGGCCGCCGCCGCAACTGGCAAGACCGCTGGCTGAAATCGCGCGAGGTGGCAGAGCTGCTGCGCGTGGCGTCGATCCAGCGATACCTGGCGATCGGCCGGTTCGCGGGAATCGGCGATGGCGGCTGGACAGGGGCCTACGTCACCGCGTTCACCCGCGCCGCGCCACCCTTGTCGATAGACCTGTCCAATCCCGCGTCCGCCGGCAGCGAAGCGATCGAGGAGGTGCGGCGGCAAGCCGGTTGGAATGCGGCCACCGCCAAGCGGATGCACCGCGTGGCCCACCGGATCGAACGGTTCGGCGAGATCCTGTTCGGAACCGTGTTGCTGTCAGCGGTGGTCTGGTTGGGGCTCCATGCCACGATGCCGGGATTGGCGGCTGCACTGAAATACCCCCTCACCGCGATTTCGGCAGGTCTTCCCGCCGTTGCCACGGCCAGCTACGGGATCAGGGTGATCATCGACTTCGAGGGCATCGCCGAGCGATCACACCGGATTGCGAGAGGGCTGACCCTTCTTCTCGACCGGCTTGATGCAGCACCGCGGACTGCCGCAGCCCTGCAGGGCTTCTGCAGAGCAGCCTCGACCACGATGATCGCCGATGTCGCGTCATGGCGTCTGCTCGCCGAAGGGCGCAGGTTGGCGATCCCGGGCTGAAGATGCGCAACACGCGATAGCGCAGATGCTCAAGGCAAGGCGAGAACCGACCGCGATTGTCGCTCGAGACCTTGCTCCGACCCTTTTTGCGGGCGCTGTGTCAGGCTACGGCTGTTCCATGGCGGGCGGTTCTCTCCCACAGGTTGGGTGACACACTCTCCCTGATCGAAAAGGCACCGCCGGGCACGCGCTTCGACTTGCGAGTGCAAAGAAGAGAAATCAAGGAGTTGTGCCGCCTTTGGAGCATGATCGAAAGGATTGGCAGCGCACTTGCCCGAATCCTTGTTCTTGCCATTGCGTGCCAATCCGCAACCAGCCGGTGGTTTGTGGTCGCAGACCTGCTAGGCAGCGCTGCATGAGCAACATTCACAGGCTTTCCGGTATCGTCGACGTCGACGGGTTTCAATACGAGTGGGAACTGCGGAGCGAGCCGCAGTGGAGCGAATCCGAAGGCTGGAAAGGCATGACCGTCGCGTTGCTGCGCAAGCATACCCAGCGCGGCGCCTTGCTCGAATTCCCGCCGCCCAAGCGCTTGCTCAAAGGCATGCAACGGGGCCGTCTGCAGGTCAGCGACGCGCTGGTGATCCGGGGCGTCCAGGCGGCCTTGCACGCCGGTTGGGAACCGGCATCGCGGGGAAAGCCGATGGTTTTCATGGTCGACGCTGATGGGAATTAGGCACCCGCCAAGGGTCACATCGAGGCAGCAGGCCTAATCGTCCAGCCATTCGGCGGTGATCTCGCCCCTGTGCCCCTCGGGCGCCAGTGCAGCGCGCAGGGCTTCCAGCAAAGGCGGCAGCGCCTGCGTGAAGGCATAGGGCGGGTTGACGATGAACAGGCCGGCGCCATTGTAGATGCCAGGCTGATCGGCATCGTACAGCCAGTGCTCCACCCCCAGGAATTTCGGGATGCCGAGCCTGCACAGATGCTCCTTCCACCGCACGTGCGTGGCGCGGTCTTTCAGCGGATACCAGATCACCGTCACGCCATGCGCCCACTTGCGATGAGCCGCGCCGAGGGTGGCGGTAATCCGTGCCCGTTCGTCGGTCTGCTCATAGGGCGGATCGACCACGACCACGCCGCGCGGGCTGCGCGTGGGCAGCATCGCCAACCAGAATTCATAGGCATCGCGTGCATGCACTGCAGCGGATGTGTCGCGCATGGCGGCGCGCAGGGCCTCAACGTCCTCAGGATGCTTTTCGTTCAGGATCAGGGCGTCCTGCGGGCGCAGCAGCTGCGCAAGGAACCGGGGCGAACCGGGGTAGCGATGCAGTTCCGCCCCGCCATTCACGGCCTGCACCGCAGCGCGATAGTCGTCCAGCAAGGGGTCCGGATCGGCAAGCGCCCGGACCACGCCGTGCGCGGATTCGCCGGTGCGCTGCGCCTCGTCGCCGTTCAGGTCGTAGAGCCCGCAGCCGGCATGCGTATCGATCAGGGTCAACGCGCTCGGTTTTTGCTGCAAGGCCCGGATAAGGGCAATCAGCAGGGCATGTTTCACGACATCGGCGCTATTGCCCGCATGGAAGGAATGGCGATAATTCATCGTGATTGACTATCCTGACAATCGGCCTCCTGCCATGCCGCCGGCCATGCCAGCCCGGCGCGAGGCGATCGAAGCTTGCAACGCGGTGCTCCTATAGAGGTGTCGGGAAAGCTTCAAAGCACTTCTTCACGGGCGGTCCGGGCAGCTGCCTGTTCGGGCACGCCACCGACCTGCATGGCCCGGCCGATCAGCAGAAGCGCCGGACCATCGCCCAGCGCCGTTCGCGCCACCAGCGGCAGCAGGTCCAGGCGCGAATGGAACTGCCGCTCGGTGGACAGGCTGGCGCTTTCCACCAGCGCCACCGGCGTTTGCGCCGGCAGACCGGCTGCAATCAGCTGGCGGGACAGGTCGCCCGCCGCAGCCTTGCCCATGTAGATCGCAAGCGTCGCCTCGGGATCGGCCAGCGTTGCCCAGTCGAGATCGAGCGCCTCGCCCGCCCGCGCATGTGCGGTCACGAAGGTCAGCTTGCGCGCCCGCCCTCTCAGTGTCAGCGATTGGCCAAGGCTTGCTGCCGCAGCGCTCGCCGCGGTCACGCCGGGGCAGATCCGCACCGGCACGCCCGCGCCGTGGCAGGCCTCCAGCTCCTCGGTCGCCCGGCCAAAGATCGCCGGATCGCCACCCTTCAGCCGCACCACGCGCTCACCTGCCAGCGCGGCGGCCACGATCAGCTTGTCGATCGTCGCCTGATCCTTCGAATGCCGCCCGGACCGCTTGCCCACATGCACCAGCCGCGCCGCGCGGTTCGCCAGCTCCAGAACGCCCGGCCCCACCAGCGCATCGTGGAACACCACCGTGGCCATGCCGATCAGGCGCTCGGCCTTGCGCGTCAGCAATTCGGGATCGCCCGGCCCTGCGCCGACCAGCCACACTGTTCCATCGGGAAAGTCGCTCATTCCACCGTCTCCCACTGTGCCGATTGCGTGCAGGTCTCGTTCCATTCGCGCAGCATCCGGGCGATGGCCGGGCGGCACGATCCGCAATTGGTTCCGGCCCCGCAGGCCTTGCCCACAGCGCCGACAGAGCCTGCGCCCTGCTCCACCACGGCAAGGATCTGCTTCGCGCCCACGCCGTGGCACACGCAGATCACCGGTCCTCGATCCGGTGCAGGCGCGCTCGGCCGCGCGGCCAGCAGTTCCGGCAGGGCAGCCCCCTGCCCGCCAAGCTGCCCGGCAATCCACTCGCGCGCAGGCAACTGCCCGGTGCGCGTCACGTAAAGCGCGGCGGTCAACGCGCCGTCGGCATCCAGCACCGCCAGCCGCCGCATCCCCCGCGCCAGATCAGCCGCCTCCACGCGCGCGCCCGCTGGCAGCAGCGCATCGGTATCCACCGCCCCATCGCCCGCCAGTTCATAAAGCCAGCCGCCGCCAATCGCCGACCGGCTCCACCAGACCAGGCCCTGCGGCGCAATCGCCTCTGCCCGCAGCAGGAACGCGCGCCAGTCGCTCGTCACCGGCTCGATCCGGCAGGCGTTGTTCTTGAACCCGGGCTGGCCGGACACGGGATCGACCGACTGATCGGGCAGCAGGTTGCCGCGCCCGCCACTGGCCATCGCGTCGGTCCAGTGCATCGGCACGAAGACCTGGCCCCTGCCTTGCGCCTCGGTCACACTCACGCGGAACACCGAAGCGCCCGCGGCGGTCACCACCCGCGCCAATCCGCCGTCCGTCAGCCCTGCCGCATCTGCGGGGTGCACGTCCAGCAAAGGCTCGCGCCGGTGCTGCGCCAGCGTCGGCGAAAGGCCGGTGCGGGTCATCGTGTGCCACTGGTCGCGGTATCGCCCGGTGTTGAGCCGCAGCGGAAACGCGGGATCCGCCTGCCGCACCCGCGCCTCCACCGGCACCAGCCGCATCGCCCGCCCCGCCAGCGGATGCCGCCCGCCCCACAGGAACGGCGCCATCGCGTCATAGTCCGCGTCCGAAATCGTCGCCTTGTCGGTCAGGTCCAGCACCTTGCCGTGCTTCACCGCCAACGCGGTCATCGCGGCATGTTCGCGGAACACGGCTGCGGCACTGGTCCAGTCGAACCCGGCAAAGCCCATCGCCTGCGCCACTTGCGCCACGATCGCCCAATCCGCCCGCGCCTCCCCCGGCGCATCAAACAACGCGCGCTGGCGGCTGACGCGGCGTTCCGAATTGGTCACCGTCCCGTCCTTCTCGCCCCAGGCCAGCGCGGGCAGGCGGACGTGCGCGAACCTGGCCGTATCGGTTTCGGCAATCACGTCCGAGACGACCACCGTCTCGCACCGCGCCAGCGCCGCGCGCACGAAGCCCGCATCGGGCATCGAAACGGCAGGATTGGTGGCCATGACCCACAGGAACTTGACCCGCCCGTCATGCACCGCGCGGAACAGGTCCACCGCCTTCAGCCCCGGCCCCGAACACAGGCGCGGCGCCTGCCAGAACGCCGCCACGTCAGCACGCTCCGCATCGGCAAAGCCGAGATGACAGGCCAGCATGTTGGCAAGGCCACCCACCTCGCGCCCGCCCATCGCATTGGGCTGCCCGGTCATCGAAAACGGCCCCGCTCCGGGAAAGTTGATCCGCCCCGTCGCCAGATGCAGGTTGATGATCGCATTGCCCTTGTCGGTCCCGGCAACAGACTGGTTCGCCCCCATCGAGAACACGGTGACCATGCGCGGATGCGCCGCAACCAGATCGGCCAGAGCGGCAAACGTCTCACCCGAAACGCCACCAGTCCCCCCTCCCGCCTGCGGGAGGGGCTGGGGGTGGGCACGGTCCAAAACCAACCCCCGCCGCCCCATCTCCGCCAGCAGCGCATTGAACAGCGCCACATCGCCATCGGGAGCCACCGCCACATGCAAGTCCGCCTGCTCGGCCGTCTCGGTGCGGCGCGGGTCGATCACCACGATCTTCGTGCCCCGCGCCTCGCGCGCCGCCTCGATGCGCTGCCAGATCACCGGATGGCACCACGCCGTATTCGATCCGACCAGCAGGATCAGGTCCGCCTCGTCCAGATCCTCGTAGGTTACCGGAACCACATCCTCGCCAAAGGCGCGACTGTGCGCTGCCACCGCACTCGCCATGCACAGCCGCGAATTGGTGTCGATGTTGGCGCTGCCGACAAAGCCCTTCATCAGCTTGTTGGCGACATAGTAATCCTCGGTCAGCAACTGGCCCGAGACATACATCGCCACGCTGTCCGGCCCATGCTCGGCAATGCAATCGCGCATTTTCGTGGCGACAAGATCAATTGCCTCGTCCCACCCGGCCCGCCGCTCCCCGATCATCGGGTGCAGCAAGCGCCCATCCAGCCGCACCGTCTCGCCCAGATGCGTCCCCTTGGAACACAGCTTGCCGAAGTTGGCCGGATGCGCCGCATCGCCGCGAATGGTGACAGTGCGCTCGCCCCTCACCTCGGCGGCAATACCGCAGCCGACGCCGCAATAGGCGCAGGTGGTGCGAACCTGCCTCAAGCCGCCTGTCTCCCGACCACGGCGGAGCGCAGCAGATACATCCGGCCCGCGTCCACCCTCATCGGGATCGTGGGCACGCATGCCCCCCGTTCCTCATCTCCTTCGCCCAGCGCCTCGCCGGTCTTCAACGAGATGTTCCAGTTGTGCAGCGGGCAGGTCACCACATTGTCGTGGACGATCCCTTGCGAAAGCGGCCCCTGCTTGTGCGGGCACTTGTTCACCAGCGCATAGAACTCGTTCTTCTGCGTGCGGAACACCGCAATTTCGTCCGATCCCACCACCGGCAGGGTGCGGGCGGTGCCCGGCGTGATCTGGTCCACCGAACCGATATCGAGCCACTCGCCGATCATGCTGCATACTCCGTCATCGCAAGGGGCCGCACTTCGGCAAGGTGCTGGTGCAGGTCCGCATCCTTGCCCGCCACGCGCTCGGCCCACGGGTCGTCCTGGCAGAAGGTCTGCGAATAGCGGAACCGCGCGGCCAGGCGCTTGACGCTGTCGGGATCGTCGAACAGCCCGGCCTTCACGTGGTCCAACCCCACCCGCTCGATCCACGGCGCGGTGCGTTCCAGATAGTGCGCCTGTTCGCGGTAAAGCTGGATGAAGGCCGCGCAGACCTCCATCGCCTCGGCCTCGGTCGCCACCTTGCACAGCAGATCGGTGGCGCGGACCTTGATCCCCCCATTGCCGCCAACGTGCAGCTCATAACCGGAGTCCACGCAGACCACGCCAAAGTCCTTGATCGTCGCTTCTGCGCAATTCCTCGGGCAACCGGAGACGGCAATCTTGAACTTGTGGGGCATCCACGATCCCCAGGTCATCCGCTCCAGCTTCACGCCCAGCCCGGTCGAATCCTGCGTGCCAAAGCGGCACCATTCGCTGCCGACGCAGGTCTTCACCGTGCGCAAGCTCTTGCCATAGGCGTGGCCCGAAACCATGCCCGCGGCGTTGAGATCGGCCCAGACGGCGGGCAGATCCTCTTTCTTGATGCCGAAGATATCCAGTCGCTGCCCCCCGGTCACCTTGACCATCGGCGCGTTGAATTCCTCCACCACATCGGCAATCGCGCGCAGTTCACGCGGATTTGTGAGGCCGCCCCACATGCGCGGGACCACCGAATAGGTGCCGTCCTTCTGGATATTGGCGTGGAGCCTCTCGTTGACGAAGCGGCTCTTCTGGTCATCCTCGTACTCGCCCGGCCAGGCACAGAGCAGGTAGTAGTTGAGCGCGGGGCGGCACGAAGAACAACCATCGGGCGTCGTCCAGTGCAGTTCTTGGCAGACTTGCGGGATCGAACGCAGCGCCTTCTCGCCGATCAGGCGGCGCACGTCGTCGTGGCTGAAGCTGGTGCACTTGCACAGCGTTTTCGGCCCGGACTGCACCTCGCCGCCCAGCGTCAGCGCCAGCAGGCTTTCGACAAGCCCGGTGCAGCTGCCGCAGCTGGCCGATGCCTTGCACGTGCTGCGCA
>JAPLPG010000072.1 GCA_026400375.1 Novosphingobium sp.
ACCGGCACCCTGACCGAGGGTCGTCCCCGCATCACCGAAATCATGACGGTACGCGGCACGAAGGAGGCCGATCTGCTGATCGGCGGCTTCTTCGATGCACACTCGGCCGGCTGGAACGACGACGAGATCGAGCTGTTCGAGGGCTTGTTGGAGGAACAGGACGTCGACATCATGGCCTGGGCGCTGGGAACCCAAAGCGTCCCGATGAAGTACCAGGGCGCGATGATGGACGTCATGCGCAAGCTGGACTACGTCGAAATTCCGCGCTGATCCGCTTCGCTGCGCAGTAAAAGCCCGCCATGTCCGATCTGAACCGCATCCTTTCGGCCAAGACGCCGCTGACGCTTTCATCGATTGCCCGCGGTGCGCAGCCGCTTGTCCTGGCCGATCTCGCCCGCGCCGGAAAAGGGCGCGCGGTGTTCATCGCCGCCGATGAAGCAGCGATGCGCAGCGTTGCCGACAGCGCGGCCTTCTTCGCCCCGGACCTTGAGGTTATCGACTTCCCGGCATGGGATTGCCTGCCGTTCGACCGCGCTTCGCCGGCATTGAGTGTCAGTTCAAGGCGTCTTGCGGCACTTCAGAAACTGCAACTGAAACGCTCTGGCCCGCAGCTTGTGGTCACCACGATCAACGCGGTCCTGCAGCGCGTGCTCACCCCGTTCCGCATCCGCGAATCGACGCGGTTGCTCACCCCCGGAGCCGAAATCGGCCGGGAATCGCTGATCGCGCTGCTGCAGCGGCAAGGCTATTCGCGGACTGACACTGTGGTCGATGCCGGCGAATATGCCGTTCGTGGATCGGTCTTCGATATCTTTCCGTCCGGCCTCAGCCACGGTCTCCGCCTCGACTTTTTCGGTGACGAACTGGAAACGCTGCGCCTGTTCGATCCGAACACGCAGCGTTCGGTGCAACTGGTCGAAACGCACCTGTTGCTGCCGGCCAGCGAAGCACTGCTGGACGATGACAGCATCAAGCGCTTCCGCAGCCGCTATCGCGAACTGTTCGGTGCCAATGCCACCGGCGATCCGCTGTATCAGGCGATCAGCGAGGGCCGTCGGCTCGCCGGGATGGAGCATTGGCTGCCCCTGTTCGAGGACCGCCTGGTCACGCTGTTCGATCACCTGAACGAAGATGACCTCGTGGTCATCGACGGCACGGCCATCAAGGCCGCAGAGCAGCGCGTGGCCGACATTGCCGACTACCACCAGTCACGCCTCGATTCCTCGTCAAAGGCCCCCGGCAGTTACCGCCCGCTGGCCGAAAGCGCACTATACCTCCCCCAGGATGAACTGGGCCGGGCGCTGGCAGGCTGGCCCGTCCACCGCACGACCATCTTTGCTGAACCCGAATCGAAGCACGTCATCGATTTCGGCTTTGCCTCGAGCCACGATTTCACGCCGGAGCGCGCCGCAGCCACCAGTGGCGGCAGCAATATCTACGAGGTCGCCGCAAGATACATCGCGGCGCTGGGCACGCGCGGCAAGAAGCCGATCGTTGCCGCCTACACCACCGGTTCCCGAGCGCGCCTTGCCTCGCTGCTGAGCGAAGGCGACAAGGCCGCGCCACTGATGGCCGAAACCTGGCAGGAAGCGCTGGGCCTTGCTGCGACCGGCAAGCCCGTGGCCGTTGTCCTCCCGCTCGAACAAGGGTTCGCCAACGACGATCTCGAGGTCCTGACCGAGCAGGACATCCTCGGCGACCGCCTCGTCCGCCGCAAGAAGAAGCGCAAGAATGCCGATGCATTCCTCGCCGAGCTGGCCGCGCTTACACCCGGCGACCTTGTTGTCCACATGGACCACGGCATCGGCCGCTACATCGGCCTCGAAGCCATCGCCGTGGGCGACAGCCCGCACGATTGCGTCCAGCTGGAATATTCGGGCGGCGACAAGCTCTATATCCCCGTTGAAAACCTCGACGTCCTTTCCCGCTACGGCTCCGACGCCGAGGGCGTTGCGCTCGACAAGCTGGGCGGCGAGGCGTGGCAGCGGCGCAAGGCGCGGATGCGCGAACGCATCCTGGAGATGGCGGGCCAGCTGATGGCCACGGCCGCCCACCGCGCACTGCGCCAGGGCCTTGTCCTGCCGGTCGATCCGGCCAGTTACGGCCCGTTCGTTGACCGCTTCCCGTGGGACGAGACTGAAGATCAGGAACGCGCCATCGGCGATGTTCTGTCCGACATGGTCGAAGGCAAGCCGATGGACCGTCTGGTCTGCGGCGATGTCGGCTTCGGCAAGACCGAGGTCGCCCTTCGCGCCGCCTTCGTGGCCGCGATGCAGGGCGTGCAGGTGGCGGTGATCGCGCCGACCACGCTGCTCGCGCGCCAGCACTTCACCAACTTCGTCGAACGGTTCAAGGGCTTCCCGCTGGAAATCGGACGCCTCTCGCGCCTCGTCACAGCCAAGGAAGCGGCGGAAACCAAGGTTGGGCTTGCCGATGGCCGGGTAGACATCGTCATCGGCACGCACGCCTTGCTGGCCAAATCGGTCGAATTCAAACGGCTTGGGCTGGTCATCGTCGACGAGGAGCAGCGCTTCGGCGTCACGCACAAGGAAAAGCTGAAGGAACTGAAAGCGGACGTCCACGTCCTGACGCTCACTGCCACGCCGATCCCGCGCACGCTGCAGATGGCGATGTCCGGCCTGCGCGAACTGTCCACGATCCAGACCCCGCCGGTCGACCGCCTGGCCACGCGCACATATGTGATGCCGTGGGATGACATGGTGATGCGCGAGGCCCTGCTGCGCGAACACCAGCGCGGCGGGCAAAGCTTCATCGTCGTGCCGCGTATTGCCGATATGCCGAACGTGGAGGAATGGCTGCGGCTCAACGTGCCCGAAGTCCGCTATGTCACCGCGCATGGCCAGATGAGTCCGACCGAGGTCGAGGACCGCATGGGCGCATTCTACGAAAAGAAGTATGAGGTGCTGCTGTCCACCACCATCGTGGAAAGCGGGATCGACATCCCGAGCGCCAACACCATTGTCATCCACCGGGCCGACCGCTTCGGCCTTGCCCAGCTCTACCAGCTGCGCGGGCGCGTCGGCCGCGGCAAGATCCGTGCCTATGCCTACCTCACCCATCAGGAAAACACCGTTCTGTCCGAAGTCGCCGAAAAGCGCCTGAAGGTGCTCGGCGATCTCGACAGCCTTGGTGCCGGGTTCCAGCTGGCCAGCCACGATCTGGATCTGCGCGGTGCGGGCAACCTGCTGGGCGATGAACAATCGGGCCATATCAAGGAGGTGGGCTTCGAGCTCTACCAGTCGATGCTCGAGGATGCGATTCTCGCGGCCAAGGCTGGCGACATCGGCCTTGCGCGCGAACGCGAAGCGCTCAGCCCGCAGATCACGCTCGATGCGCCGATCATGATCCCGGAGGACTACGTGCCCGATCTGGCCGTTCGCATGGCGCTGTACCGCCGCATGAACGATGCCGACGGCGCCGACGCGGTCGAAGCCCTTGCCGCCGAGATGATCGACCGCTTCGGCCCACTTCCTGCCGCCACGCAGAATCTTCTCCGGCTGATCGAGGTCAAGCGCCAGGCCATCGCTGCCCATATCGCCAAGATCGATGTCGGGGCCAAGGGTGCGCTGGTCAGCTTCCACAAGGACAGCTTCCCCGATCCTGCCGGGCTGATCAACTATGTCGAACGGCTGAACGGCGTGGCCAAGCTGCGTCCTGACAACAAGCTGGTCATCACCCGCGCCTGGGGCACGGCCGAAGGGCGGCTCAACGGGCTGGTGCAATTGACCAAGGGTCTTGCCGCGATCGTCCGGCGCGCAAAAAAGGCAGCCTAGAGCATCGCCGCGATGGCATCGGCCGACACCGGGCCCGAGCGCAGGAACCCCTGAAACACGTCGCAGCCCTCATCGGCCAGCACCGCCAGTTGCCCGTCCCGCTCGATCCCTTCGACCACGATCTTCTGTCCCAGCGCCTTGGCCATGGCCACGATCGCCTTGAGGATCGCCCGGTCGCGCGGGTCGCTGTCAACGTCGCCGACGAGCGAGGCATCAAGCTTGAGCGTGTCGATCGGCAGCGCCTTCAACGTGCGGAAATTGGCGTAGCCCGTGCCGAAATCGTCGAGGGCGATGCGCACGCCCAGCGCGGCAATCGCCTTGAGTGACACCGCTGATCGCCCGAAATCGGCGATAAGGCTCTGTTCGGTCACCTCAAGCGTCAGCATCGCCGGCGGAAACGCCGTGTCCTCCAGCGCCTTCGCAAAACTTGCAGCAAAATCGTCGGCGGCGAGGTCTTCTGCAGTGATGTTGATCGACAGCGGCAACTGGCCCTTCCACGGCACGTCGAAGGCCAGCGCACGCTGCACGATGTGGCGGGAGAGCTGCTCGATGTGATCGCCGCGCTCGGCAATGGCGAACAGCGTTTCGGCGCCGATTCGGCCAAGCTGGGGATGATCCCACCGCGCCAGCACTTCGGCCCCGGCGAGCGTTCCTGTCGTCACGGCGTATTGCGGCTGGAACACCAGACCGATTTCGTCCCGCGCCATCGCGCCGATCAGGTCTGCCTCCAACCGTGCCGCGCTGCGCCCGCGCGCGCGGTGCGAACCATCTGCCCACATCACCCGCCGGCCGGACTGCTGTTCAAGACTGCCCAGCGCTTGGTCGAGACGATCGAGCATGCGCCCGCCGCTTTCCTCGGGCGCGCGGCGCAACAGGGCAATGCGGGGTAGCAGATGCAGCACATCGCCATGGACCGGCAAGGCACGACCGACCGTGCGACCAAGTGCTTCGGCCAGCCACTGCCAGCGCTCGCGAGACAAGGACCCGGTACAGGCCACCAGAAACTCGCCGCCGCCGATGCGCGCAACGATGGCAGATGGCCCTAGCTCCTCGGCTGCGAAATCGCGGATGCGGCGGGCGATCTCGGCCAGCGCCAGATCGCCACCTGCGTTGCCATACGCGATGTTGACCGACCGGAAGCGGTGCAGCCCCACCAGCATCGCCTGCAGGTAATCCGGACCCGGTGCTCGTTCGAGCCACGCCAGAGCCTCAGACGAACTGGCCAGCCCGGTCAGCGGATCGCGTGCAAATATGGCGGCAGGGTCACCCATGGCACAGGCCATAGCCCGAAACTCTTGCCAAACCATTCCGTATTCCGCTTTGCCACGCGCCCGGCAGCACGGCTGACCTTGTGCTTTTGTGCATTGCGCCAATGCCCTGCACCCCATATCCCAGCAGAAGGTCATGCCGGGGAGGCGCAACGACAATGCCGGAATACAGCCGTCTGGCGCTGCTCGCCTCGCCGACCGAGCGAGCGCAGGAAGCATGCGAAGCGTTGCAGAAGGAACGCGATTGGGTGCCCATGGCCGAGGCCGATGCCGCCGTGGTGATCGGCGGCGATGGCTTCATGCTGCAAACCCTCCACGGGATGCTCGATGCCGATCACGTGATTCCCGCGTTTGGCCTGAACCTTGGCACCGTGGGTTTCCTGATGAATCGCTATCGATCAAGCCGCAGCATCGTGGAGCGGCTGGCCAAGGCAACGGCAGTTGCCATCTCGCCCCTGCGCATGACCGCCACGACCAACACCGGCGAACAGCATTCGGTCTGTGCGATCAACGAAGTCTCGATCCTGCGCGAAACGCGCCAGACCGCAAAGCTGGAAGTCAGCGTCAACGGCAAGGTGCGGATGCCCGAGCTAGCTTGCGATGGCGTGCTGGTGGCAACGCCCGCAGGGTCCACGGCCTACAATCTTTCCGCAAACGGTCCGATCCTGCCGCTGTCGTCGAACATGCTGGCACTCACCCCGATCAGCCCCTTCCGCCCACGCCGCTGGCGCGGCGCGATTCTGCCCGAAACCTACGAGATCGTGTTCAAGGCGCTTGAATCGGTAAAGCGTCCGGTCTTGGTCGTGGCCGACCAGAAGGAAGTGCGCGACGTGCGCGAAGTGCGGGTCAAGGTCTGGCCGGAACACCGCCTGACCCTGCTGTTCGACCGTGGGCAAAGCCTTGAAGACCGGATCTTTGCCGAACAGTTCATGGTCTGAAGATTTTTCTGGAAACAGGTGCTTGCCAAACCCGAAACGCCTGTTATTAGCGCGGTCCTGCCCCGGGAGACCGGGGCTGCTCCCTGATAGCTCAGCGGTAGAGTAGGTGACTGTTAATCACTTGGTCGTAGGTTCGAATCCTACTCAGGGAGCCATTTCTTTTCAATAATTCAGCGCTTTGCGCTTCACTTCGCCCCATCGTCCGGTGGGGCGTTTCCGCGTATGGTCGGCTCGCCTTTCGGTTTCCCGCGCCAACCGACCTTG
>JAPLPG010000287.1:0-28781 GCA_026400375.1 Novosphingobium sp.
AGGTTGATGCGGATGCACGGCCAGTTGAGGCGCGCGGCGACCTGTTCGATGTGCGTCGATTTGCCGGTGCCGTGATAGCCCTGCACCATCACGCGGCGGTTGTAGGCAAAGCCCGCCAGGATCGCCAGCGTGGTGTCAGGATCGAAGACGTAGGTGGTATCGATATCGGGCACGCGCTCGTCCGCGCGGCTGAAGGCCGGGACCTTCATGTCGATATCGATGCCGAATGTCTCACGGACATCGATCTGCGTATCGGGGGCGGCGAGCAGCGTCGTCGCGTGGCTGTTCGGAAGTTCGCTCATCACCGCTTCGCCTATACGGGAGGGCGTTGCGCTGCAATAAGGTTTCACCGGACCTGTCCGATAGAATGGGAGAATCTCGATGAAGCTTTATGGGGCGCTGCTTTCGCCGTTCGTGCGCAAGGTGGCGGTTGTCGCTACGGAAAAGGGCATTTCGTGGGATCTGGCGCGCGGCGGGCCGGGCAGCGCCGATCCGGAATTTCTTGCGGCCAGCCCCCTGGGCAAGATCCCCGCGATCGACGACGCAGGCTTCACGCTGGCTGATTCGACCGCCATCGCAGTCTACCTCGATGCGCAGTACCCCGATCCCCGGCTGCTTCCCGATGATCCAAAGTCGCGCGGCAAGGCCGTGTTCTGGGACGAGTTTGCCGACACCGTGCTGGGCGCGGCCGGCCTCAAGATCCTGTTCAACCGCCTGGTCGGACCAAAGCTGCTCAAGACCGGCGGTGACGAGTCGCTGGCCTTGCAGGGCGAGGCGGAACTGCCGCGCTGGGTGGATTGGCTGGAAAGCGAAGTGCCGGCGCAGGGATGGCTGCTGGGCGAGACGTTCAGCCTGGCCGATATCGCCGTGGCCTCGACCTTGCGCACGCTGGCCTATGTCGGCCACGGCGTCGATGCCGCGGTGCGGCCGAACACCGCGGCGTGGTATGCCCGGGTGGCCGCGCGCCCAGCGTGGGCTGCCGTTGCCGAACGGGAAGCCCCGATCGCGGAGCGTATCATGGCGATGTGAAGCCGCTCTGGCGCGATAGCCCCGGTCTGGTCCCAATAGTTCGGACAGCGTTGGAACTGATCGGGCGCGCCTGCTATCCTTGCGCCTCTACCATCCGGGGGGTTTGCATCATGAGCTTGTTTGATTCGATTCTGGGTCAGGTGACCGACAATATCGACGTGAAGAATCTGGCGGCCAAGGTCGGCCTCGATCCGGCCATGGCCGAAAAGGCGATTGCCGCGCTTGCCGCCGGGCATCAGTCGCCGAACGACACGATCACCACCGCAGCGGCCAGTTCCGGCCTCGATGCATCGAAGCTGCAGGAAATCGTCGGCCACATCGGCGGCGAAGGGTCGCTTGCCAGCTTCGCGGCGATGCTCGGGCAAAGCCCCGACGCCCTGGGCAAGGTCACTGCCTTCCTCGACAAGGACGGCGATGGCAACCCGATCAACGATCTCGCCGGTATGGCCAAGGGCCTGTTTGGCGGCTAACGGAGCGCGATGCTCGATATTGCGCTTTCCTTGCTGATGCTGGCCGCCATCGCCCTTGTAGCGGGTGCGGTGTTCCTGTTTCGTCGGGGAGAGCGCAAGCGGCCCGTGCTGATGCTGACGCTGGCCGGGATCATGGCGATGAACCTGATCATCTGGACCTTGCCCGACAAGGCCGGCAGCTCCCTTGCCGAAGCTGCCAAGACCGGTGTGCCGCAATAAGACCGGGGCACCGCGATAATCAGCCCAGTTCGATGCAGCCGCCATCGACGCACAAGTCCACGCCATTGATGAAGCTGGCCTCGGCGCTGGCCAGAAACAGCACCGCCCGCGCCACTTCCTCGCTCGTGCCCATGCGGCCGATGGGCACGACGGCCGAGAGCATCTCGCGCATGCCCGCAATTTCGGCGGCGCTGGCATCGCGCTTGAAGATGTCGGTATCGGTCGGCCCGGGGCTGACCATGTTGACGCGGATGCCGCGGGGCAGCAGTTCCTTCCCCACGATCCGCGCCATCGCCCGAAGGCCCGCCTTCGCTGCGGCATAGGCGACGTTTCCGGGCACCGCTGCCATCGATCCGATCGACCCGGTGATGACGATCGATCCGCCATCGCGCATCAGCGGAAGGGCTTGCTGGATCGCGAAGAATGCGCCGCGAAGGTTGACGCTGTGGATCTCGTCCCAGAACGCGGGCGTGACTTCGGGCACCATCGCAAAACCGCCCACCCCGGCGTTGACGAACAGCACGTCGATGCCGCCAAGGGCCTCTTCGGTGTCGTTCAGGGCCTGCTTGGTGTCGTTCAGGATGGCGATGTCCGAACGGATGCACAGCGCATCCAGTTCTTCGGCAATCGCGCGCAAGGCATCGGTGTTGCGCCCGGTGATCGCCAGCTTGGCGCCCTCGGCCGCAAACATCCGCGCGGCGGCAAGGCCGATCCCGGCGGTGCCGCCCAGGATCAGCACGCACTTGTTGTCAAACCGCAGCATGGCCTCAGAACATCGTGTTGGTGTTGGCAGACGCTTCGGGAACGGGGGACAGGACATCCCAGTGCTCCATGACCTTGCAGCCCTTGACGCGGAAGATGTCGACCACCGCAAACCCGCGCCTGGCCGCAGCATCGCCGGTTTCGTTCCAGCCGTGGCTGTGCACCGCCACGATGTTGCCATCGGCGATCACGCGGTGGATCGTGGTCTTCTGCCCAGGGTTGTTCGCCACGAACGGTTCGAGAAAGGCGATGGCGGCATCGCGGCCGGTGGCGGCATAGGGATTGTGCTGGATATAGCCCGGATCGACCCACCTTTCGAATGAGGAGCGGACTTTCTTCTGGATGTAGAATTCGTCCATGAACTGGCTGACGACCTGCTTCGGCGTCAGCTTGCAGTCCCTCGCCTGTGCGGCCGGCACTGTCAGTGCAATGGCAATGGCAGCGATGATAAGGCGCATCGTGTTGTCTCCCTTCAAAACATGCTGTTGGGGTTTACCGGGCTTTCCGGCACGTCCTGGATCACGTCCCAGTGCTCCACGATCAGCCCATCGGCCACTCGGAAGATGTCCACCACGGCCAGCCCCGCGTCGCCCGGCCAGCGCACCACGTGGGTGTGGGTGATGACGTGATCGCCATCGACGAAGCTGCGGTGGATGGTCTGCACGGCATCGGGCGATTCCTTGCGCACCCGATCGAGAAAGCCCTTGAGCGCTGCCAACGATGGTTCGGCCAGTGATGAATGCTGCACGTATTCCGGCGCGATGTAGCGGTCCACCGCGGTGCTATCCATCGCGATCAGGACCTTGTGATACATCTCCAGCACCAGATCGTGATTGGCCTGTTCCTGCGCGGTGCGCGGCATGGCGTCTCCCCTCTTTATTTATAACATTTGGTAGAGTATGCCTTGCGATGAGAAGGCCGTCAAAGCCTCAATGACTGTTTGGGAGATGTGATGACCCGCGCCGAGCTTTACGCCGTACTGGACCGCTTTCTGGCTGCGCTCAATGCCCGCGATCCCCATTCGCTCGATTGGGCCACCGGCGCGAATCACAGTGAGAACAACGTCATGCTGGAGATCGGCGATGGCGTGTGGGGCACGATCGATCGGCTGGGAGACTACCAGTTGCGCTTTGCCGATACGCGCACGCGGCAGGTGGGCTACTTCGGCACGGTGATCGAACCGATCGAGGAATCCGCCTTCACGCTGCGCCTTGGCCTGAACGAAGCGGGCCAGATTGCCGAGTGCGAAATGCTGATCGTTCGCCAGTCCGACAGCGGCATCAAGTTCGAGAATTGCCGCTATTGGGACAAGCCGATCCTCCACCGCGAAGCGCAAGCACCGGTCGGCCGCGAAGAGATGGTGCGCCTGTCGAATGGCTACTTCGATACGCTCCAGCGCAACGATGGCACGATTCACACGAGGTTCCATCCCGATTGCAACCGCGTGGAAAACGGCGTCCAGACCACGCGCAACCCGGACTTTGCCAAGATCGTGCCGGTATCGGCGCTGGGCTGCGAAGAACAGTTCCGCATGGGCAACTACCGCTATGACGACGATCTACGCGCCCGCCGCTTTCCGCTGGTGGATGAAGAGCGCGGGCTGGTGCTGGCTTTCGGCTTCATCGATCATTCCGGCCGCTTGCGCGAATTCCAGCTGACCGATGGACGCACGGTGAAAAGCCCGGTGCTGCGCCCGCACAGCTTCTATATCTCGGAACTGTTCAAGATCGATCACGGCATGATCGAACAGATCGAGGCGAACTTCATCACCGTGCCTTATCGCATGCCAAGCCCGTGGGACGCCCTGTGATGCGCATCAGCGGGACTCCGTTCGTGCTGAGCCTGTCGAAGCATGCAGGCGCCGTGGTGCGGACATCCTTCGACAGGCTCAGGATGGTCGGTGCCAGGGTGTTCGGGATGGGCGCCCTGGCGCTCGCCGCCTGCACCATCGCCGCATCCCCTCCGCAAGTGGGCGCGGGCGCAAACTGGACCAGCCCCGGCGGCGACATCGGCAAGACCCACCATTCCGCGCTGACTGCGATCAACGCCGCTAACGTCGGCCAGCTGGGCCTTGCCTGGGAGGCCGATCTTGGCACCCTGCGCGGGCAGGAGGCGACGCCGGTCGTGGTCGACGGCGTGCTCTACACTTCCGGCACCACGGGCCGCACCTATGCCTTCGATGCCGCCAGCGGCAAGGAACTGTGGCGGTTCGAACCCGAAGTGGACATGCAGGTCAACCGCACGGTCTGCTGTGACATGGTCAATCGCGGCGTCGCCGTGGCGCGGGGCAAGGTCTTTGTCGCCGCCCTCGATG
The DNA here is from genome assembly GCA_026400375.1 of Novosphingobium sp. Taxonomy (GTDB): domain Bacteria; phylum Pseudomonadota; class Alphaproteobacteria; order Sphingomonadales; family Sphingomonadaceae; genus Novosphingobium. The sequence continues at coordinate 4,795 of JAPLPG010000287.1, forward strand.
GCTGGATGTACGCGCTCGATGCCAGGACCGGCGCGGTGCTGTGGAAGGCCGACTTCATCGAGGACCGCAAGCGCGGCGACAATTCCACCGGCGCGCCCGAAGTGGCCGGCGATGTGGTGATCGTGGGCATGAGCGGCGCGGAATACGATGTGCGCGGCTATGTCACGGCGCTCGATCTGGAAACCGGCAAGCTGCGCTGGCGCTGGCACGTGGTGCCGCACGACCCGAAGCTGGGCCCGCAGGAAACCCCGGAACTGGAAGCCGCGCTGAAGACATGGGACCCGAACAGCCGCTGGGACATCGGCGGCGGCGGCAGCCCGTGGGATGCGATTGCCTTCGATCCCGAAACCGGACTGGTGATCGTCGGCACCGGCAACGGCGGGCCATATGCCACGTCGAAGCGGTCTCCCTCGGGCGGGGACAACCTCTATCTCGCCAGCCTCGTCGCGCTTGACCCGAAAACCGGGCGGATGAAGTGGCATTATCAGGAAACGCCCGGCGACAACTGGGATTTCACCGCTACGCAGCCGATGATCTTCACGCACATGTCGATCGATGGACAGGATCGCCCGGTGGTGCTGCACGCGCCCAAGAACGGGTTCCTCTACATCCTCGACCGGCGCGATGGAAAGCTGCTGCGCGCAAATCCCATCGTGCGCACCAATTGGGCGAAAGGCATCGATCCGAAGACCGGCCGCCCGATCCTCGATCCCCAGGCGGCCGATTATACCACCGGCCCCAAGATCGTGTTCCCGGCCACCACCGGCGCGCGCAACTGGCATCCGGCCAGCTATGATCCGGCGACCGGGCTCTACATCGGCGCGGTGCTCGACATGGGCAACCTGATCTTCATGACCGAGGGTCAGAAGCCTCACAAGGCACGGGCCCTGAACAACGATGCCGCGCTGATCTTCACCCCCGATGTGAAGGAAGCGCTGGCAGGCTTCCCGCCTGCATTCGGCGATGCGGTGCGCCAGACACCCGCCTATGCCGAGGCCTTGAAGAACCCGGCCAGCGCGCAGATCCGCGCGATCGATCCGCTGACCGGAAAGACCGCGTGGGCGGCCGATACCGCTGGCTGGCAAGACCGGGGCGGGGTGCTGACCACCGCCAGCGGGCTGACCATCCACGGCGGCGTCACCGGCAAGCTGTTCGTGCGCGAGACGAAGACGGGCAAGCTGCTGAAAGAGATCGACACCGGCAGCGCGATCATGGCCGCCCCGATGACCTACACGGTCAAGGGCGTGCAATACATCGCGGTCCTGGCCGGGTGGGGCGGGGGCGGCTATCCGTTCGTGCCGCGCTATTCGGCGGCCTATGACCGCTACAACACCAACCGGCTGCTGGTGTTCAGGCTGGGCGGCGGACCGGTGCCGAAGCCCGACATGCGGCCCGCGCTCGACGTTGCCCCCGCGCCGCCGGCGCAGGCACCCGGCGTGACTGCGGCCACCATCGCGCGCGGGCAGGGGCTGTTCTTCGGCAATTGCGCGATCTGCCATGCCAACCAGCCGCGCTCGATCACGCCGGACTTGCGCCGGATGCAGCCGGCCAGCCACGAAATGTTCCGCGATATCGTGCTGGATGGCCTGCTGGTGCCGAACGGCATGCCGCGCTGGAACGATATCCTGTCGACCGACGATGCCGATGCGATCCACGCCTACCTGATCGACCTGCAGGGCCAGACCCGCAAGGATGAACTGGAAAAGCAGAAATCGGGCAAGCCGCTCGACGGGCCGAGCCTGACGATTTTGAGCAACTATTGATGCAAGACGCCAAACCTCAAAGCCCACCGTCACCCCGGGCTTGACCCGGGGTCCCGCGTCCTTCGCTGACGTCACAAAAGAAAGCTGGATCCCGGGTCAAGCCCGGGATGACGAGGGGAGGGTGGCAAACAAGGACCTGCTGAATGGACTTCTCCACGCTCGACAATCCCCGCCTGGAATTCGCCTTCGCCTGCCGGTTGCGCTTTACCCGCGTGCAGATGGTGCCGGACCTGCCATCGGGCGGCATGCGCAGCGCGGTCTACGTGGACGAGGGCGAATTCGAAGGCCCGCGCCTGAAGGGCAAGGCCGTGCCCAATTCGGGCGGCGATTATGCCTTCTTCCGGCCCGATGACACGGCGGTGTTCGATGCGCGCTATGTGCTGGAAGTGGACGACGGCACGCTGATCTACATGCAGAACAAGGGCTTCCTGTGGGGGCGCGAGCCGGGAACGATGGACCGCTTGCGCGCCTGGGCCTTTGCCGGCGGCGAACCGGTGCCCCACGCCGAATACTACCTGCGCGCCCAGCCCACGTTCGAAACGAGCAAGGGCAAGCACGATTGGCTGACCCGCCACGTCTTCATCGGCGTGGGCGAACGCAAGCCCGATGGCAATTACGTGAAGTATTACGCGCTGACCTGAGTCCAAATTCCATCGTCATTGCGAGCGAAGCGAAGCAATCCAGAGCGCTTTGCTTGTCGTTCTGGATTGCTTCGTCCGCTTCGCCTCCTCGCAATGACGAATAACCTTGTGGCGCTTGACGAACGCCTCAATGCACCGCATAACAATAACAATTGTTAGAAAAACATGGGAGAATCCAGCCGGTGAAGCTTCACCTTCCCCCCCGCGTCAGCCCCAAGCAGTTCCAGTCTGCGATGACCGCCTTTGCCGGCGTCGTCGGCAAGGACTGGGTGATGGACACAGATGCCGACCGCGATGCCTATGCCGATACTTATGCCCCCGGCAGCACCGAGGAATGGCCCGCTTCGGCCGCCGTTGCACCGGCCACGGTGGACGAAGTGCGCGCGGTGGTGCGGCTGGCGAACGAGCACAAGGTGCCGCTCTGGCCCGTCGCGCGCGGCAAGAACCTGGGCTACGGCACCGCCGCGCCGCGCATGGAAGGCAGCGTGGTGCTGGACCTCGGACGCATGAACAAGGTGCTCGAACTCGATTCCCAGCTGGCCTATTGCGTTGTCGAACCGGGCGTCGGGTTCTATGACCTTTACGACAAGATCCAGCGCGAAAAGGCGCCGCTGTGGCTTTCGGTGCCAGGCAATGCCTGGGGTTCGGTGCTGGGCAATGCGCTCGAACATGGCATCGGCTACACCTCCTATGGCCTGCACGCGCGCAATCTTTGCGGGATCGAGGCGGTGCTGCCCGATGGCGATCTGTTGCGCACCGGCATGGGCGCGATGACCAACAATCCTGCATGGCACCTTTTCCCGATGAGCTATGGCCCGACCTGGGACCTGGCGTTTTCGCAGTCCAACCTCGGCGTCGTGACCAAGGCCGGGGTGTGGTTGCAGCCTGCGCCGGAAACCTCGCTGGAAATCGTGTGGGACATTCCCAAGGTCGAAGACATCGGCTGGGTGATCGATACGATCGCGCCGCTCAAGATTTCCGGCCTGATCGACCAGAACGTGTTCATCCCCTCGTGGCTGGGCAAGATGGTGCTGAAGGGCCAGCGCAAGGACTTCTGGGACAAGCCATCGGCCATTCCCGATTGGCGCGTCGATGAACTGCTCAAGGAGCACAAGCTGGGCTACTGGCAGGTCGCGCTGCGGCTCTATGGCGAAGAACCGGTGGTCAAGGCGCGGGCCGAAGTGGTGAAGGCGGCGATGAAGCGCCATCTCGATGCCGCCCCTGCCGAACACTGGTGGCGGCAGGGCGATCCGGTGGGGCAGTATGAAACGACGATGGGCGTACCGTCGGCCGTGCCGTTGCAGATGTCGGACTGGATCGGCGGGCGCGGGGCGCACATGGGCTTTTCGCCGGTGGTCCCGGCCACGGGCAAGCACGTGCTGGATCAGATGGCGCGCAGCCGCAAGATCATCGCCGATTTCGATGTCGATTTCTATGCCAGCTTCACCATCGGCGGACGCTTCGCCAACAACGTCAACATGCTGATGTACGACCGCGACAATGCGGCCGAAGTGGCCAAGATGCGCAAGCTGTTCGACGCGCTGATCGTCGGCACGGCCAAGGCTGGCTATGCCGAATACCGCACGCACCTGGGGTGGATGGACCCGGTGATGGAAACCTTCGATTTCAACAACCACGCGCTGCGCCGCTTCGACGAGAAGATGAAGTCCGCGATCGATCCCAACGGCATCATCGCACCGGGCAAGCAGGGCGTCTGGCCCGCCGCCTATGCCGACAAGCGCGGTTCGGCCTACAAGGGAGGGCAGTGAGATGAAGCGTATCGTGATGGCTGCCGCATTCGTGGCGATGGGTGCCGCCGCTTATGGTGCGCCGCCTGCGGGCGGTCCTCCACCGATGCCGCCCTACATGCTCCGACCGGTCGCGCCAGAGGGTGACCGGCTGAAGCCGGGCCGCGATGGCAAGACCGTGTTCGAGGCGCAGTGCGGCTATTGCCACCTGACCGGCGGCATGGGCACCAACCTCCTGACCAAGCAGCAGATGATGGCAGGCAATCCGCCAGCGTTGGGCTTGCTCGCCAACCGGCAGGACCTTACGCGCGATTACGTGAAGGCGGTTGTCCGGATGGGCAAGGGCGCGATGCCGCAGCAGACAAAGGTCGACCTGACCGACGCGGAACTCGATGCCGTGGCGGCCTATCTCGGGAAGGCGGGCTGATGCGCCTGTCCCGTCGCTCGATGCTCAAGGGCAGCGCGCTGGCCGGCTCTGCCATCGCCGCGCCTGCCTTTGCCGCCGCCCTGCCCAAGGTGCCGCTGGTGGTGTTCGACAGCCGCATTCCCGAATCCTGCGCGTTTGCTGCCGCCCATGCCGGCGCCGAACAGCTCGATCTGGCGCAAGGCGTCGAAAAAGCGTGGCGCGCGCTTGGTTCCGTGCGCGGAGTGACGGGCCTCACACGCTGGAGCGACTGGACCGCGCTACGGGGGGCACTCGAGGAGCAGGGCTTGCGACTCGGGGAAGAAATGCGTGTTCCATCGCCTCTCTCAAGCCGAACGCATCTCTTCCGCTGGACAATGACCGCGCGTTGATCCCTCGCGCAGGATGTCCGCAGACGAAAGGGGCGCGTTCCGTGTGGAACGTGCCCCTTTTGCCAGCGACCGGCGTTGCACTGGGTGAAATGCTCCAAATCCCCGCGATGCGCCTGCCGCGCAAGGCGGCATAGCCGACGGTGAAATTTAAAAGCGTGCGGGGTTGACCCGCGCTCCCGCTGTTTTAGTATGTGTTACTAACAAAATTCCGACACGAGCGGAATCGGGAGAGAGGCAAGGCGAGGCGATGGACGAGGTCACCCTCTATCACTGGGAACCGAACGCCAATTCGGGCAAGCCGATGCTTGCGCTGATGGAAAAGGGCGTGCCTTTTACCAGCCATTACATCGACATGCTGCAGTTCGACCAGCACAAGCCGGAGTATCTGGCGATCAATCCCCAGGGCACGATCCCGGCGATGACGCACAGCGCCGATGGTCAGAAGCGCGTGCTGACGGAAAGCACCGCGATCATGGAATATGTGAACGACCGCTTTGCCGGGCCAGACCTCATGCCCGCCGACGCGCAGGACCGGTGGCGCGTGCGCTGGTGGATGAAGTTCATGGACCAGTGGCTCGGCCCCAGCTTCTCGATGATCGGGTGGAGCGTGTTCGTGGGCCCGATGGTGCGCCAGCGCGATCCGGCCGAACTCGATGCCGCGATCGAACGCATCCCCTTGCCCGAACGCCGTGTGGCGTGGCGCAAGGCGATCAGCGGCGATTTCTCGGCCGCCGAAATGGCCGAAAGCCGCCGCCGGGTAAGCCTTGGCATTGCCCGGCTGGAAGAGGAACTTGGCAAGCGGCCCTATGTCGGGTCGAACCAGTATACGCTGGCCGACATCAACATCTTCAACAGCACCTATTCGCTGCCGCTGTCGCAGCCCGATCTGGCGGGCAAGGACAAGACGCCCAACATCATGCGCTGGCTCAAGCGTGTCTACACCCGCGATGCGGTGAAGAAGACCTGGGCGATGGGCAAGACCGATCTGGCCAATCGCTATGGCCTGATCATGGCGGAGATCGAGGGATGAGCGCCATTCTTTACCACGGCGAACCCAACGGCGCCTCGTTGACGGTGCTGGCGGCGCTGGCAGAATCGGGCCTTGCCATCGAATGCCGCCACATCGACCTGCTTGGCGGCGAACGTCATGCCATCGCCGGCATCGCCGATCCGGTCGCGCGCGATCTCGGCATCGAGGGCGAAGGCCCGGTGCTGGTGGCAGGTGGCGAGGCGATGACCGAATCCGTGTTCCTTGCGCAGTACTTCGATGAAGCTGCCGGCGGGGCCGGGCTGCAACCTGCCGATGCCCATGCCCGCTGGGAAATGATGATGTGGTGCCGCCAGATCACCGAGCGGCTGTCTCCGGCTGCGGCGCTGCTGGGCAACATGGCAAATGCGCAGGAAGCCATCGCCGCCATTCCGGACGACACCTTCGCGGCGCTGACCGCCAGCATCGTCTCGGACGACTTGCGCGAACGCTGGCAAGCCCTGCACGATGGCGTGATCGATGCCGCGCAAATCGCCGACAGCGAGGCGAAAGTCGCCGCCGCGGTGGACCGCTGCGAAAAGCAGCTTGGCGATGGCCGCGAATGGCTGATGGGCACGTTCTCCATCGCCGATCTTGTCACCTGGTCGTGGCTGGCGGGCATGCAGCCGCTCCAGCCAGCGGCCTTTGCCGATGCGCCGCTGACGCAGGCGTGGATTGTCCGCACCGGGGCCCGCCCCAGCGTGCAGGCAGCCTTGGCCAGGGCCACCGTTCCAGACCCCCTCCGCGCCTGGGCGCCGGGGCCAGAAATCAACCGTTGGGGATAATCCGTGCGCGCTATCGACTACTTTGACCGCGGCCATGACCGCAATCCGCAGCGTCTTGCCATCGTCGATACCGACACCGGCCTGAAACTGACCTTTGCCGAAACGAAGGCGCTGTCGGTGCGGATCGCTGCCGCGCTGCAAAAGGGCGGGTTCCGGAACCAGGACCTGCTCGGCCTATATGGCCCGAACGATGGCATGCTGCTGGTCGCGCTGCTGGCCATGTGGCGCGCCAACGGCAAGTGGATCCCGGTCAACACCCGCAACGCGATCGATGCCAACGCCGCCTATATCAATTACGTCCGCCTTGAATGGATGGTCTATCATTCGTCCAAGGCCGACGAGGTCGAGCAGCTCAAGGCGCTGTGCCCCACGCTCCAGCACTTCGTCTGCCTCGACCAGCGCCTGGGCGATGATCCCAGCCTCGAGGAATTCATCGCAGGCGTTGCCGAAGCCGATTTCGTCGAACCGGAAATCGATGCCTTCGGCAACCTGATGGACTTTGTCGGCATCTTCCCGACCGGTGGCACCACTGGCCCTTCGAAGGGGGCGAACGTCACCAATCTTGGCTGGGGCACGATGATCGAGACCGCCGCCGATGGCATGGGCGGGCGCACCGATGAACCGGTGGCGCTGGTCTCTGCCCCGATCACGCATGCCGCCGGCCCGATCGCGCTTTCGACGATGAGCCTTGGCGCGACGCAGGTGATCCTGCCGGGCTTCGATGCCGAAGACGTGCTCAAGACGATCGAGGACCACAAGGTCACGCACATGTACCTGCCGCCCACGGCCATGTACCAGCTGCTGGCCTCGCCGCAGATCGGCAGCCACGATTATTCGTCGCTGAAGATATTCATTCTCGTCGGATCGCCGTGCAGCCCGGAAAAGCTGCGCCAGGCCGTCTCGATCTTCGGCCCGGCCATGTGCCAGGCCTATGGCCAGGTCGAATGCCCGATGATCGTGGCATGGTTTCCGCCTGAAGACGTGGCGAAATATGCCACGTCCGCGCCGGAAAAGCTGGCCTCCTGCGGCAAGCCCACGCGCTCGATCAAGGTCGCGCTGCTCGATGACGATGGCCGTGAAGTGCCGCTGGGCGAAGCGGGCGAAATCTGCGTGCGCGGCGCGCTGGTCACCCATTCGTACTTCGAAAAGCCCGAAGAAACCGCCGAAATCCGCAAGTTCGGCTGGCACCATACCGGCGATGTCGGCAAGTTCGACGAGGACGGTTATCTCTACATCGTCGATCGCAAGAAGGACATGGTGGTCTCGGGCGGGTTCAACGTGTTCACCGCCGAAGTCGAAGCCGCAGTGACCGAAATCGCGGCCGTAAGGGAAGCTTGCGTGTTCGGCATTCCGCATGAAAAATGGGGCGAACAGGTGCATGCCGTGGTCGTGGCTGACGGTATCACCGAAGCCGAGATCATCGCTTATGCCAAGGGACGGCTCGGCGGCGTGAAGGCGCCAAAATCGGTCACGTTTATAGACTCGATTCCGCGCACCGCAGCGGGCAAGATGGACAAGAAGGCGCTACGCGCTCCGTACTGGGGCAACAGCGATCGCATGGTAAACTGATCCGCAAACACGGACAGTCGGGAGAGGTCACGAAATGCGACTGAAGGTACTGGGACTTATGGCCGCACTGCTGCCGCTGGCAGCGTGCAACCTCACGAGCGGCGGCGGCGCCTCGGTGGCCGACGCCGGCGTGACCGATGCGCTGATCGCGCAAGTGCCCGAAGGCGAATGGCTGAGCTATGGGCGCGATTATGGCGAACAGCGCTTCTCGCCGCTGACGCAGATCACCGATGCCAATGTCGGCCAGCTTGGTCTTGCCTGGTTCCATGATCTCGATACGGCGCGCGGTCAGGAAGCCACGCCGCTGATGCATGATGGCACGCTCTACATTTCCACCGCCTGGTCGATGGTGAAGGCGTTCGATGCCAAGACCGGCGCGCTCAAGTGGTCCTACGATCCCGAAGTCCCGCGCGAAACGCTGGTCCGCGCCTGCTGCGATGCGGTCAATCGCGGCGTTGCGCTCTATGGTGACAAGGTGTTCGTCGGCACGCTCGATGGCCGCCTGGTGGCGCTTGACCAGAAGACCGGCAAGGTGGCCTGGTCGAAAGTCGTCGTGCCAAACCAGCAGGACTATACCATCACCGGCGCCCCGCGCGTGGTGAAGGGCAAGGTGCTGATCGGCAGCGGCGGTTCTGAATACAAGGCCCGCGGCTATATAGCGGCCTATGATGCCAACTCCGGCAAGGAACTGTGGAAGTTCCACACCGTGCCCGGCAACCCTGCCGATGGCTTTGAAAACAAGGCGATGGAAGCTGCGGCCAAGACCTGGGCCGGCGAATGGTGGACGCTGGGCGGCGGCGGCACGGTGTGGGATGCGATCACCTACGATCCGACCACCAACCTCGTCCTGTTCGGCACCGGCAATGCCGAACCGTGGAACCCGGCAGCGTCCGGCCGTGAAGGCGACAGCCTCTATACGTCCTCTATCGTCGCGGTGAACGCCGATACCGGCGAATACGTCTGGCACTTCCAGGAAACTCCGGAAGACCGCTGGGATTTCGATTCGGCACAGCAGATCACGCTGGCAGACCTGAACATCGGTGGACAGCAGCGCCATGTCGTGCTGCATGCACCCAAGAACGGCCATGTCTATGTGCTTGATGCAAAGACCGGCCAGTTCATCTCGGCAACGCCGTTCGTGATGGTCAACTGGGCCACCGGGATCGATCCGGTCACCGGCAAGGCCACGGTCAACCCTGCCGCCCGCTATGAAAAGGGCGCGCCCTTCGTCAGCCTTCCCGGCGCGGTCGGGGCGCATTCATGGCAGCCGCAAAGCTTCAGCCCGAAGACCGGCCTGCTCTATCTGCCGGTCAACAACGCTGGCTTCCCCTATGCCGCGGCCAAGGACTGGAAGGCCACCGACATCGGTTTCCAGACCGGTCTTGACGGTTACGTGACCTCGATGCCTGCCGATGCTGCGGCCCGCGCCGCTGCCATGAAGGCCACGACCGGTACGCTGGTGGCGTGGGACCCTGTCGCCAAGAAGGCGGCGTGGAAGGTCGAACTGCCCAGCCCGTCGAACGGCGGCATCCTCTCGACGGCGGGCAATCTGGTGTTCCAGGGCACCGCGGGCGGCGATTTCGTGGCCTACAGCGCCGACAAGGGCAAGCAGCTGTGGTCGTTCCCGGCGCAAAGCGGCATCATCGCTGCGCCAATGACCTATGCGATCGACGGCGAACAGTACGTCGCGGTCATGGTTGGCTGGGGCGGCGTCTGGGACGTTGCCACCGGCGTCCTTGCCCACAAGGCAAAGAAGCAGCGCAACATCAGCCGCCTTGTCGTGTTCAAGCTTGGCGGCAAGTCTGCCCTGCCGGCACCGCCGCCGATGGCCCAGATGGTGCTCGATCCTCCGCCGTTCACCGGCACGCCCGAACAGGCCAAGGCCGGCGGCGAACTCTACGGGCGTTACTGCAACGTCTGCCACGGTGACGCGGCTGTCGCAGGCGGTGTCAACCCCGACCTGCGGCACACGGCTGCGCTCAATGCGCCCGAAGCGATCCGTTCGGTGGTCATCGAAGGGGCGCTGCAGCACAACGGCATGGTATCGTTCAAGTCGGCGCTGAAACCCGAGGATGCCGACAACATCCGCCACTATCTGATAAAGCGCGCCAACGAAGACAAGGCACTGGAAGCCCGCTGACAAGATTGCTATGAAACATAGCAACTACAAACCGTGGAGAGAGTCATGACGCTTCTTTATCCCAATCTCATCAATGGTGAGCTGGTCACGACCGCAGATTCGCTCGAGGTCGTAAATCCCGCGAACGAGCAGGTGATCGGCAGCGTGCCTGCCTGTGGAGCGGCCGAACTGGACCGTGCCGTCGCCGCTGCCCGGGCAGCTTTCAAGACCTGGTCGAAGACGCCGGTCGATGATCGCCGTGCCGTGATCCGCGCCATGGCCGGGGCCATCGATGCCAACTTCGATGAACTCTATCGCCTGCTCACCAGCGAACAGGGCAAGCCCCACCACCAGGCCCAGCACGAAATCGGCGCCTGTTCGGGCATCATGAGCGCGCAGTCCACGCTGACGCTCGAAGAAACGATCAACGAAGACAGCGACGAACGCCTCAGCCGCACGCGCCGCGTGCCGGTGGGCGTGGTGGCCGGCATCGTGCCATGGAACTTCCCGTTGCTGATGGCCGTGCAGAAGATCGCCCCGGCCATCCTCTCGGGCTGCACCATTGTGCTCAAGCCTTCGCCGTTCACGCCGCTGACCACGCTCAAGTTTGCCGAACTGATCAAGGACATCGTGCCCGCAGGCGTGGTCAACATCATCACCGGCGAAGATGCGCTTGGCCCGCTGATGACCTCGCACCCGGATATCGACAAGATCACCTTCACCGGATCGACCGCCACCGGCAAGCGCATCATGGAAGGCGCCTCGAAGGATCTCAAGCGCATCACGCTGGAACTGGGCGGCAACGATGCCTCGATCGTGCTTCCGGACGCCGACGTTTCGAAGGTGGCCGAACAGCTGTTCTGGTCCAGCTTCACCAATGCAGGTCAGATCTGTGTTGCGGCCAAGCGCGTCTATATCCATGAAGACATCTATGACGAGATGAGCGCCGCGATTGCCGAATACGCCAAGGGCGTGACCGTTGGCGATGGCGCCAACCAGGGCACCGGCGTCGGCCCGATCCAGAACAAGAAGCAGTTCGAACGCGTGTGCGAACTGATCCAGGACGCCAAGGACAACGGCTACAAGTTCCTCGTCGGCGGCGATGTCGATCCTTCGGGCTCGGGCTACTACGTGCCGATCACCATCCTCGACAATCCGCCCGAAGACGCGCGGATCGTGGCCGAGGAGCAGTTCGGCCCGGTCATGCCGCTGATGAAGTTCTCCAGCGACGATGAAGTCATCGCTCGCGCCAACAACTCCGACTACGGCCTTGCCGGCGCGGTCTGGACCAAGGACACCGACCGTGGCGTGAAGATTGCCGAACAGCTGGAAACCGGCACGGTGTGGATCAACGAATTCCTCCACCTGTCGCCCTTCGCCCCGTTCGGCGGGCACAAGCAGTCGGGCTTCGGCGCCGAATACGGCATCGAGGGCCTGAAGGAGTTCACCTACAGCCAGGTGATCACCGTCAAGAAAGACGCGCTGGTTTGACCAGCCGCTGAATGCAGATGCGGCCCCGGCAACCACGCGTTGTCGGGGTCGTGTTGAATGTAGTGACTGCAAAGGATTGCCCCGTGCCCATCGACCTTTCGAAGATCAAGGCCATCGACGTCCACGTTCACGCCGAGGTATCGTGCCACGATCCCGAAGACCCGGTGATGGGCAAGTTCTTCGACGCCGCATCCGCCTATTTCAAGGCCCCGCGAGAACGGCCCAAGATGCCCGAGATCGTCGAGATCTATCGCCAGGAGCAGATCGCCTTCTGCATGTTCACGGTCGATGCCGAATGCGGCATGGGGGCCAAGCGGGTGTCGAACTACGAAGTCGCCGAAATGGCGCTCAAGAACGATGACATCTGCATCGCCTTTGCCTCGATCGATCCGCACAAAGGCAAGTTCGGCGCGCGCGAGGCCCGCGATCTGATCGAGAACTACGGGGTCAAGGGCTTCAAGTTCCACGGCATCGTGCAGGATTGCCACCCGGCAGACCGCGTCGCCTATCCGATCTACGAGGTCATCGCCGAATATGGCCTGCCGGCCATCTTCCACACCGGCCATTCCGGCATGGGCACCGGCATGCGCGGCGGCGGCGGCATGCGGCTCAAGTATGGCCAGCCGATGCTGGTCGATGATGTCGCGGTCGATTTCCCCGACATGAAGATCATCCTCGCCCACCCGTCATGGCCGTGGGTCGATGAAAGCCTGTCGATGGCGCTGCACAAGGACAACGTGTTCATCGACCTGTCGGGCTGGAGCCCGAAGTACTTCGCCCCGCAGATCATCCAGTATGCCAACACGCAGCTGCGCAAGAAGATGCTGTTCGGCTCGGACTTCCCGCTGATCCACCCGCAGAAGTGGATCGACGCGGCGCTGAAGGTCGGCTTCAAGGATGAAGTCATGCCCGGCATCATGAAGGACAACGCCGCGCGCCTGCTCGGCCTGGTCTGAGCACCGGGCCTGATTTCGCCAGCCATGGCTGACCCCGACGATATCCGCGCCTGGCAGCGGCTCGATGCGCAGACCACCACATCGGGCCGGATCGAGGACCGCGATGTCGCGCGCCTCGCCGATCTCGGGGTCGCCCATGTCATCAACCTCGCGCTCGAAACCCATCCCGAAGCGCTGGCGGGCGAGGGCGACAAGCTTGCCGCGCAAGGCATCGCCTATACCCACATCCCGGTCCCGTTCGACGCCCCTGACGACGATCACTTCGCCGCTTTCGTGAAGGCGGTGGAGGAGGGGCCACGGCCGGTCCACGTCCATTGCATCATGAACTGGCGCGTCTCGGCCTTCTTCTACCGCTACAACCGCGATCGTCGCGGCCTGCCCGAACCCGACGCGCGTGCCATCATGGAACGGCAGTGGTCGCCCGAGGGCCATGACAGCAACGAAGCCCGCATCTGGGCCGACTTCATCGCACCGAGGCCAGCATGACCGATCTTTCAGGCAAGCACGTGGTCATCACCGGCGCTTCCACCGGCATCGGCCGCGCCACGGCCACGGCCTGCGTCGCCGCCGGGGCCAGGGTCACGCTGATCGCCCGCCGCGCCGACCTGCTTGAACAGGCCGCACGCGAGCTTGGCGGCACCACCGCCTTCGCTCCGGCCGACGTGGCAGACAAGGCCGCGCTCCATGCCGCGCTGGACCACGCCACCGCCACCCACGGCCCGATCGACGGCCTGTTCCTCAACGCCGGCATCGGCGGCATGTTTTCCCCGGTAGAGGACTATACGGACGCCGCCTTCGACGCGGTCATGGCGGTCAACCTCAAGTCGGTGTTCTGGGCAATCCAGCACGTCCTGCCGGCCATGAAGCAGCGCGGGCACGGCGCCATCCTCGTCACTGGCAGCCTTGCCAGCGAACGCGGGTTGCCGATGAACGCGGGCTATGTCGCCAGCAAGCACGCCGTCCTCGGCCTGTCGCGCGCCGTGGCCAACGAGGCGGCGGAATTCGGCGTGCGCTGCAACTGCATCCTGCCCGGCCTGATCGAAACGCCGATGCTCGATGGCCTGCCACCCGAAGCCGCCTCGCAAATGGCCAGGGCCGTGCCGCAAGGCCGCACCGGTTCGGCCGACGAAGTGGCGCAGGTTGCCGCCTTCCTCCTTTCCGACGCCGCAAGCCACGTCACCGCGCAAAGCTGGGCGGTCGATGGCGGCATGCTCGGCACCATGAGAGTCTGACACGATGGCCCTGAAATACTACCACGCCGAACCGCTGGCGAACTCGTTGAAATCGATGGTCCCGCTCAAGGAGAAGGGCCTCGCCTACGAGAGCATCTACGTCGATCTGCACAAGTTCGAACAGCATCAGCCGTGGTTTACCGCGATCAACCCGGAAGGCCAGGTGCCGGTGCTCGATCACGATGGCACGATCATCACCCACACCACGGTGATCAACGAATACCTCGAAGATGCCTTCCCCGATGCCCAGCCTGCCGACGCTCCGCTGCGCCCGCGCGATCCGGTGGGCGCGGCGCGGATGCGCTACTGGAACAAGTTCATCGACGAACACGTGATGAACTACGTCTCGATGCACGGCTGGCACCGCATGGTCGGCGTGATCGCCCGCAACATCGAAAGTGGCGATTTCGAAAAGCTGCTGGAAAGCATCCCCTTGCCCGATCAGCGCAAGAAGTGGGCCACGGCACGCTCGGGCTTTTCGGAAAGCGATCTTGCCAACGCCACCGCCAAGATCGAATACGCGCTCGACAAGATCGAGGCCCAGCTGGCAGAAACAAAGTGGTTGGCAGGCGACACCTACACCCTTGCCGACATCAATTTCTATGCCCATTGCGGCGCCATGGTAGAACGCATGTTTCCCGAGATGGACGTCGCCCGCCGCGCGCCGCGCCTGTGCGACTGGCGCGATCGCGTGGCCGCACGCCCTGCCGTGGCCGAAGCCCTGAAGAGCGAGGACCGCACCGCACCGGGCCTGCGCGTCTGGTCGGGGGAAGTGCGCTGATGGCAGGGTTCGTCCTGATCCACGGGTCATGGCATGGCGGCTGGTGCTTCGATCCGGTGGCCGAAATCCTGCGCGCCCGCGGTCACACCGTCGTTGCGCCAACGCTGCCCGGCATGGGCGGCACGGCGCAGGAAATGGCGGCGGTCACGCTGGGCGGCTGGGGCGAATTTGCTGCGCAGCATTGCCGTGATCTGAAGGCGCAGGGCATCGGCCCGGTGGTCCTTGCCGGGCACTCGCGCGGCGGCCTGGTCGTCTCCACGGCGGCAGAACGCGATCCGGCGGCGATGGATGCGCTGGTCTATATCTGCGCGATGATGCTGCCCAATGGCATGAGCCGCGCCCAGTTCAAGGAACTGGAAGGGCCGAACCCGGCTTTCGATGGCATCATCCGCAAGGTCCACGGCGGCATTGCCACCGAAATCGACAGCGCCAATGCTGCACCCGTCTTTGCACAGATCTCGCCGCCCGATCTGGTCGCTGCGGCGATGGCCCGGCTGATGGCAGAGCCTCACGCCCCCCAGGCCGAGCTGATCTCGGTCACGCCCGAACGCTGGGGCCGCCTGCCGCGCACATATGTCGAATGCACGCAGGACCGCACCATCCCGATCGACAGCCAGCGCAACATGATCGCGCGCTCTCCGGGCGCCACCGTGGTCACGCTCGAGGCCGATCACAGCCCGTACCTGTCAAAGCCGCTTGAACTGGCCGACGCGCTGGAGGCGGCGATTCCACTATAGAACCGGCTATCGTAAAAAGCCCGTTCGTGCTGAGCTTGTCGAAGCATGCCAACGCCACAGCGGTGTAGGCACCCTTCGACAGGCTCAGGGTGAGCGGGATGGGTTTGAGGTTCTGTCGGGAAGCAAGGTTCAATCCCCGAAGAAATTCAGCTCCAGCAGCACGTTATTCGGGTCCGCCGTGAAAATCTGCCGCAGCCCGATGGCCGCCACGAAGTTCGTCTGGCAATCCAGCCCCATCGCCTTGATCCGCTCCAGCGTCTCGTCATGGCCTGAACAGTTCAGTGCCACGTGATGGATCGCGCCGGTCAGTGATCCGGGCTGAACATCGCGGTCATAGGCGCGCGGGCAATCCACCGCATTGATGTGGATGATCGCCCTGCCGCCCGCATCGAACATCCACTGCGCGTTCTGCGGGGTCAGGGGCGGCGGCCCGTCACGCCGCTGAAGCCCCAGCAGCGAACGGTAGAATTCGGCTGTCTCGTCCAGCCGGTCGGTGATGATGTTGACGTGGTCCAGCGCGTTGACGTGCATCTCTGTTCTCTCCCGCAAACGAAAACGGCGGCGAAAGCATGGTGCTCCCGCCGCCGACAAAATTCAACGAATCAAAGCGTCAGCTCTTGAACACCACCGTCTTGGTGCCGTTCAGCAGCGCGCGGTCTTCCAGGTGGAGGCGAACCGCCTCGGCCAGCACGCGGCGTTCCACGTCGCGGCCCTTGCGCACCAGATCATCCGGGCTGTCGGCATGGGTCACCGTTTCCACGTCCTGATGGATGATCGGACCTTCATCGAGGTCGGTCGTCACATAGTGCCCGGTCGCGCCGATCATCTTCACCCCGCGCGCGTGCGCCTGGTGATAGGGCTTGGCCCCCTTGAAGCTGGGAAGGAACGAATGGTGGATGTTGATGCAGCGGCCATTAAGGAACGATGCCAGATCGTCCGACAGGATCTGCATGTAACGCGCCAGCACCACCAGTTCCGCGCCCGTCTCGGTCACGATGCGCTTCACCTCGGCTTCCTGCTGCGGCTTGGTGTCCTTGGTGATCGGCAGGTGGTGATAAGGGATGTCGCCGATCAGCGAGATGTTCAGCGCTTCCTTGGGGTGGTTGCCCAGGATGCCGACAACTTCCATCGGCAGTTCGCCAATCCGGGTGCGGTACAGCAGATCGCCCAGGCAGTGGTCGAACTTGCTGACCATGAGGATCGCCTTGCGCTTCACCGTGGTGTCGCGCAGCTTCCACTGCATCGCATATTGCTGCGCCACCGGGGCAAATGCTGCACGGAATTCCTCTACCGAACGCGCGCCCGGATCGAACACCACGCGCATGAAGAAGTTGCCGCTCAGCGGGTCGTCGAACTGCTGGGCCTCGCTGATATTGCCACCTGCCTCAAACAGGTTGCCGGTCACGCGGGCCACGATCCCCGGCTTGTCCTCGCACGATAGCGTCAGAATCAGCGATGCACTCATCAAAATCTCTCCCGTCGGTTTTCGCCCCTGGGCTGCGCTCATAGGGCGCAACATTTCCCATTGCGAATCTCTGACGAGATTGTATGTGTTGCATACAAGTTTTTCAACTCGTGTTTTCAAACTTGGGCATTTTCAGTCGGGCCAGTTTTCAGTCAGGCCATTTTCAAGTCGGGAGAGTTATCATGGCAAAGAACCTCGAAGAGGTAATCCAGCAGAACGGCAATGTCGTCGAAATGCTGCGCAATTCGCAGCTTGGTGCCTATGTGTACCCGGTCGTCGCGCCCGAATTCTCGAACTGGCGCAGCGAACAGTGGGCATGGCAGCACAGCGCCGTCCTGTTCGATCAGTCGCACCACATGGTCAACCTGTACATCCGCGGCAAGGATGCGGCCAAGCTGCTGTCCGATACCATGATCAACAGCTCGAAGGGCTGGACGGTCAACAAGGCCAAGCAATACGTGCCGACCACGCCTTATGGCCACGTCATCGGCGATGGCATCATCTTCTGGGAAGAAGAGCAGAGCTTCACTTATGTCGGCCGCGCGCCTGCATCCAACTGGCTGCGCTATCACGCTGCCACCGGCGGCTACGACGTCGAGATCGAACTCGATGACCGCTCGCCGATGCGCCCGATGGGCAAGCCCGTCACCCGCAAGGAATGGCGCTTCCAGATCCAGGGCCCGAACGCCTGGGCGGTGATCGAAAAGCTGCACGGCGGCCCGCTCGAACAGCTCAAGTTCTTCAACATGTCGACGATGAACATCGCCGGCAAGACGGTGAAGACGCTGCGCCACGGCATGTCGGGTGCGCCCGGCCTCGAAATCTGGGGCCCTTATGCCGAGCAGGAAGAGATCCGCGCTGCCATTCTCGAAGCGGGCAAGGAATTCGGCCTGATCGCTTGCGGCAGCCGCGCCTATCCTTCGAACACGCTGGAATCGGGCTGGATCCCGTCGCCGCTGCCCGCCATCTACACCGGCGAAAAGCTGAAGGGCTTCCGCGAATGGCTGGCGGCTGACAGCTACGAGGCGACCGGCTCGATCGGCGGCTCGTTCGTGTCGGAAAACATCGAGGATTACTACCTCAACCCGTGGGAACTGGGCTATGGCAACTTCGTCAAGTTCGACCATGATTTCCATGGCCGCGAAGCCCTCGAAGCGCTGAATCCTGCCGAACAGCGCAAGAAGGTGACGCTGGCATGGCACCCCGAAGACATGGCCAAGATCATGGCTTCGATGTTCAACCCGGACGGTGAAGCCTACAAGTTCTTCGACGTGCCGCTGGCAAACTATGCCTCGTCCAACTACGACCGCGTCGTCGATGCCGATGGCAAGACCGTGGGCCTGTCGATGTTCACCGGCTTCTCCTACAACGAAAAGCAGGCGCTTTCGCTCGCCACCATCGATCCCGAAATCCCCTTCGGCACCGAACTGCACGTCGTGTGGGGCGAAGAGAACGGCGGAACGAAGAAGACCACGGTCGAGCCGCACAAGCAGCTCAACGTCCGCGTGATCGTCTCGCCGGTTCCCTACAGCCGCGTCGCGCGTGAAACCTATGCTGAAGGCTGGCGCACCGCTCGCTGAGCGGTCTGCCCCAAGGCACACGAACATGGCCCCGCCCGGATCGCTGCAAAGGCGGCCGGGCGGACCGCCACACAGACCATGAGAGGATCCCGCCGATGGCAACACCCCTGATTCATCCCAACTGGGACAAGGCGCCCGCCGGGATCACCGACGGCTTCAGCCTCGAGATGACCGCCAAGGACGAGGCTTCGCTGCGCGATGCCGCGCCGCTCATCCCGGCCGATACGCCGATCGCCGTCACCTTCCTCCCCGGCGAAGATGTTGCGGCCCGCGTTGCCGCCACCGTCGCCGTGCGCGAACTCGGCTTCGAGCCGATGCCCCATTTCTCCGCCCGCCGGATCACGTCGGAAGACGATTTCGAAGGCTACTTGCGCGCCGTTGTCGAAAAAGCAGGCGTTTCCAGATGCTTCATCGTGGCAGGCGATCCGCCTGAACCGGTCGGCCCATATTTCGATACCTCCGCCCTGATCGCCACCGGCGCGTTTGAACGCGCGGGCATCAAGGCCATCGGCATCGGCGGGCACCCCGAAGGGCATCCCAACATGACCGAGGCGGAATGCTGGGCCGTGCTCGAAAAGAAGGTGGCCGAAATCACCGCGCGCGGCATGGCGCCGCTGATCGTCACCCAGTTCGGTTTCGATCCCGATGCTTTCCTCGCCTGGCTCAAGGATTTGCGCGCGCGCGGCATCGATGCGCCGGTGCGCATCGGCGTGCCCGGTCCCGCCGGAATCAAGCGCCTGCTGTCCTTCGCCGCGCGCTGCGGCGTCGGGGCCTCGACCGCGGTGCTCAAGAAATACGGCATCTCGGTCACGAACCTGCTCGGCACCGCCGGGCCGGACAAGCTGGTCGATGCCTTCGCCAAGGGCCTTGGCCCGGAACACGGCAAGGTCCGCCTCCACTTCTATCCGTTCGGCGGGCTGACCAAGACGCTGGAATGGCTGCAAGGCTACAACAAGAAGCACGGGATCGGCGCATGACCGACTTCGTCCTCGTCCACGGCGCATGGGGCGGCAGCTTTGCGTGGGACAGGCTGAAGTCCGGCCTTGCAGCCGCCGGCCACCGCGTCCTCGCCGCCGACCTCACCGGCCTTGGCCGCCGCAAGGCCGAGTTCCACCCCGGCATCACGCTGACCACGCACATCGATGATGTCTGCGCGCAGATCGCCGAAGCGGGCTTCGATCGCTTTGTTCTGGTGGGACATTCCTGGGGCGGCATGGTCATCACCGGGGTTGCCGCGCGGCTTGGGCGCAGGATCGACGCCATCGTCTACGTCGATGCGTTCCTGCCGCAGGATGGGCAATCGTTGTGGGACCTGACCGGCGATTGGGAGCACGATCACTACATTTTCAGCCAGAAGCACACCCCCGGCGCGGTCGCTCCGCTGCCCGGCCTGGAAAATCCCGCCTTATCAGCGCATCCGCTGCTGACGCTGGTCGAGGCGGTGCGCTTTACCGGCGAAGAGGCGATGATCCCGCGCCGGGTCTATGTCTTTGCCAACGACTGGCAGCCGACGCCGTTCGCCAGGTTTGCCGCTGCGGTGAAGGGCGATCCCGCCTGGGAATATCACGAGGCAAAGGCGAGCCACGACGTGATGAGCGACCAGCCGGAACAGCTGCTGAAAATCGTGCTGGATTGCGCCTGATTTCAGCAGCTTCGGCCGGTCTTGTGGCCACCTTGCGTACGCCCAGGTGCTGCTAGGTGCATCTAGGTGCGCTTCGGAAAACGCGGCTCAGGCCTGCGCCGCAAGGCTCTGCATGCGCTTCAGGTAGCGGGCGAGGACGTCGATCTCGAGGTTGACCTGACGGCCCGCTTCAAGGGTTCCCAGCGTCGTCACCTGTGCGGTGTGCGGGATGATGTTGAGCATGAAGTGGCACGCGCCATCAGCCTGGTCGGCCACTTCGTTGACCGTCAGCGAAACGCCATCGACGGTGATCGAACCCTTGGCCGCGATATAGGGAGCAAGATCGCGCGGGGCGGCGACGATGTACTGCCACGATCCGCCGACTTGCGTGACGCTGACCACTTCGCCCACCGCATCGACATGGCCGGTGACGATGTGCCCGCCCAGTTCATCGCCCAGTTTGAGCGCAGGTTCGAGATTGAGCGCGGCACCCGCCTGCCATTGCGCCGGGGCGGTGCGCTTGATCGTTTCGCCAGAGACATCCACGGCGAACCAGCCTTCACCGGCAACGCCGCCCTTGTCGACCACGGTCAGACACACGCCCGAACAGGCGATGGACGCGCCGATGGCGACCTTGGCGGGGTCCATCACGCAGGAAATGGTGATGTGATGATCGCCCTTGTCCTCGATCGAGAGGATATGGCCGACTTCGGTGACGATCCCGGTGAACAATGCAAATCTCCTTCAGCGCAGCCGCTCGTAAACGTCCAGCGCATCGCTGCCAAGCGTCCGCCGGTCCACATTGCGCCAGCGGCCATGCGCCTGGGCCAGCGCAGCGAGGCCAATGTCACCGATGCAGGGCAATCCATCCCCGAGGATGATCGGCGCGCGATAGAGCAGCAGCCGATCGACCATGTCCGCCGCCAGAAAGGCCGCCGCCGTCTGTGCGCCGCCTTCGACGAACAGGTACTGGGCATCCCCGAATGCGCCCGGCGCGGCCATGTTGGCAATGGCGGTCCAGCCTTCAGGCGCCGCGCCGCGCGTCAGCACCATGCGCTGGGGACTGCGCGCCTCCAGTCCCGGCAGGCGCACGTCGAGCCGGGGCGAATCCGCGCGCAGCGTGCCGCCGCCGACGAGTATGGCATCGGCGCGCGAGCGTTCGACATGGCAATGCGCGCGCGCTTGCGGCCCGGTGATCCACTGGCTCGAACCATCGGCCAGCGCGATCCGCCCGTCGAGCGAGGTGGCCAGCTTCAGCGTCACGTGCGGCCGCCCCTGCGCCGAACGCACAAGGTAGCCAGCGAGTGATTCGCGTGCTGCCGGGCAGGGCACCAGTTGCGCCACCAACCCGGCCGCCCGCATCGCGGCGATGCCGCTGCCTGCGGTGCGCGGGTCGGGATCTTCCACGCCCACCACGATCCGGGCAAGGCCGCTTTGCAGCACCAGCGAGGTGCATGACGGCCCGCGCGGGCTGGCATGAGCGCAAGGTTCGAGCGTTACGTAGAGCGTGGCGCCCTGCGCCGCTGCGCCGGCCATCGCCAGGGCGCCGGCTTCGGCATGGGGCCGCCCGCCAGCCTGGGTCCAGCCACGACCGACGACCCGGCCATCGCGCACGATCACCGCGCCGACGGACGGATTGGGCCTGCTGAGCGGACGCCCGCGAAGGGCCAGCGCGGCGGCTGCGTTCAGCCAGCGCTGGTCCTGCGCGTCGGTCATTCTCCGGGCGTTTCGGACTTTTCTTGCAGCTTTTTCTGTTCGGCCTCGAACACCGGATTGCGCACCAGGTTGCGATCGAGGATCGCCTTGCGCTCGGCATCGATCCTGGCCTTGATCGCGGCGCGCTCGGCCACGCCTTCGTCATAGGCCTTCCTGGTATCGACCCCGGTGGCGTTGCCTACCGCGCGATACATCTGGCGCACGCGCTCGGCACTGGCTTCCTCCTCGGCCTCGATCGCCCGCGCCTTGGCCGTGGCCTCGCGATTTTCCGCAAGGATTTCAGCGTCGGTGCGGCCTTCGAGGAAGCTGGGGAAATAGACGATTTTTGGCGGATGGGGCAGATCGCGCCCGCCTTGCTGGTTCATCACATAGAAGATGCTGCCGGTGACGGCGGCGGCCATGACCAGCCCGACCAGGCGGTATTCGCTGGGGGCGCCCAGCACTTCCCACAGGTCGACGGCGGCACGACGAGGGGAGACGTTGCGGAAAAAGCCTTTCATGCCCGCCTAGATAGGCGCTTGGAGCCGTTTGCGCTAGTTCTACCCGGAAGCAATGATTTCGCGTGCAACAGGGAGGTCTTAAACCCTCCCCCGGCCCCTCCCTTGAGGGAGGGGGGCTAGACTTGGCCAATGACAGGGGGGGGGTCGCGGCCGGGAGGGTGCTGCGCGCGCAATGTTGCAGGCGCCATGACCGCTTACCCGAAAGGCGCGTAAAGCGTGCGGCCGTGCCGTTTCAGCCAGTGGTTGGCGGCATCGACATCGCCTTCGAACAGGCGTTCGAGGTGGGCGTGGAAGGCCGGGCTGTGATCGAAGTGCCGCATGTGCGCCACTTCATGCGCCATGACCGAGCGGCGCACGAAATCGGGTGCCATGATCAGCCGCCAGTTGATGCGGATCGTGCCGTCCGAGGCGCAGCTGCCCCAGCGCCGCTGGGCGCGCGAGAGGGACAGGCGGGGCAGGGCTTCGCCGGCGCGCGCGCAGTAATGCGCCAGATCATCGGCGCAAAGCAGCAGCGCCTCGCCCTCTAGCCAGCGTTGCAGGCGCGTGGACAGGCCCTCGGCTGGACCGCCGACGACCACGGCCCCATCTACGATCACCGGTTTGCGCCGCGCTGCCGGTTGCCAGTCGATTCGCAAGGTTTCCCCGCGCAGCGTGATCGTGGCATCGGGCGCGATGGCGGCGGTTTCGGGGATGCGGGCCAGTTGCCCCGCCAGCCAGTCGGCCCGGTCGCGGGCAAAGGCCTCGGCATCGCCGACGCGGCCCCATGCGGGAATCGAAACGCGCGCTTCGCTGCCATCGGGGGCCAGCCGCAGCGTCATCCGCCGGGCATGGCCAAGCTTGCGGATGACCAGCGGCAGTTCGCGGTTGGCAACCGTGATCGTGCGCAACGAGATGGTGCGGGGCGAGACCGCGCGGGGGGCGGCTGCTTCCTTGGCCTTCGGGTCGGCCCTTCGCAGCCAGTCGAGCATGCTGCGCCCCCTGTCTCCACGGCCCTTATTGTCTCCACGGCCCTTAACCATCGAAATGGTCCGAAGGTACGATGTGTTCCTCGAGCGGCCCGGCCACGGTTTCGCTGATGGCCTTGCCGACCATCGATTGCCCGGCCTTGTGTACTGCATCGCGATCACCGCAAATCAGGTAGTGCCAATCGGGCAGGGGATCGCCATCGGCGCGCAGGCGATAGGCGCAGGTATCGGGCAGCCAGGGCAGATCGCGCGCCAGCTTGGGCGTCAACCGCAGGCAATCGGGCACATAGGCGCGGCGGTGCTTGTAATCGCTGCACAGCCCGGTCTTCAGGTCGAGCAGCTTGCACGCCACGTTGGTGTGATAGACATCGCCGGTGGCATCGTCCTCCAGCTTGTGCAGGCAGCATTTGCCGCAACCGTCGCACAGCGCTTCCCACTGTTCGCGGTTGAGAGCCTCCACCGGCTTTTCCCAGAAGCGATCCCCGGCCATCGCGCG
>JAPLPG010000287.1:28864-41146 GCA_026400375.1 Novosphingobium sp.
TTCTGCTCGCTGGGGAGGCGCGCAATCGGTTCGCCTATTGGACCCATCAAGTAGCTGGCCCGCATATGATCCATAAGATACTCTGTGGGCGAACTTCCTTTGCCACGCTTGTAGTAGGTCGACCATTTCTTCGCCACATCGGCGATCTGCTCGGGAGTGCCGGTTAGACCCACTACGGATGGCCCGAAACTGTTCGCGAAATTTCCTACCACTTCGGGGGTATCGCGCTGCGGATCAATCGTGATGAAAATAGGGACGATCTTCGCTGCCAATTCGGGGTCGGTCTTGCTGAGCAGCTTCACGCCCTGCGCGATATTTTGCAGATCAGTGGGGCAGACATCCGGGCAGAACGTATAGCCGAAATAGACGATGCGATATTTGCCGTCGAAATCGCTCCACCGCACCGGCTTGCCGTCCTTGCCGGTCAGCGTGAAATCGCCGCCGATGGTTGCCCCGGCCAGCGGGGGGCTTTCTGCCGTGCCGCTGCCGCAGGCACCCAGCGCGAAGGTGCAGGTTGCGGCAAGAGCGGTGAGCAGGGATCTGAAAACGTGGGTCATGGCGCGGCGGTTCATGCTCTGCTAACCGTGACCTTGCAAGGGCAGAGTCCGCCGGGCCGAAGGGCCGGTGGGGCACGCAACAGGAGGAAATCATGCTGTCGAACTTCCGCAGGCCAATCGCCGCTATCGCGATCCTGCTGGCCGCCGCCGCCGCAATCCCGGCGCAGGCCCAGATCTCGGACAGCTACAAGTTCCTTGAAGCCGTCCGCAAGAAGGAGGGCGACAAGGTGACCGAGGCTCTGAACGAGCCGGGCACCCAGATCATCAACACCAAGGATTTCAGTTCCGGCCAGACCGCGCTGCACATCGTGGTGGCGCGGCGCGACCTGACATGGGTGCAGTTCCTGCTGGCCAAGGGCGCCAATGTGAACGCGCGCGACAATCGCGGGGTGACGCCACTCGTGCTGGCATCGGAAATGGGTTTCCTGGAAGGCGTGGACGAACTGATCAAATCGGGCGCACGCATCGATGAGGCCAACAACACCGGCGAAACCCCGCTGATCAGCGCGGTCCACCGCAAGGACCTGGCGCTGGTGCGCATGCTGATCAAGGCCGGGGCCAGCCCCGACCGGCCCGACAATTCTGGCCGTTCCGCCCGCGATTATGCCACGCTGGACAAGGGCGGCGCCGTGCTGGGCGAGATCGAGCGATCGGCGGTGGAGGCCAAGGGCGCTGCGCCCAAGAAGACCTATGGACCTTCCTTCTGAGTTTGGCATTGTAGCAGCATGACCGAAGATACCTCGCTCGACGCCCTGCGTCTCCGCCTTGCCCCGGCGATTGCCGAAGCGGCCGCCTTCGATGGCTGGAAACCTGCCGCGGTTGCCGCCGCGGCCGAAATGGAAGGCGTGGACCCGGCGCTGGCCGCATTTGCGTTTCAGGATGGATCGCAGAACGCGGCGATGCAGATGATTTCGGCGTGGATCGCGAGGATCGATGCCGACATGGCGCAGGCGCTGCCGTTCGAACATCTTGCCACCCTGTCCATCCGCGAGCGCATCCGCAGCCTCGTGCAGTTCCGGCTGGACGCGCTGACCGGCAAGGAAGAAGCGCTGCGCCGCGCGCTGGCGATCATGGCGATGCCGCAGAACGTGGCCGCTGCGGCGCGCCTGGGCTGGTCGAGCGCGGACGCGATGTGGCGGCTGGCCGGCGACATGGCGACCGATTACAACCACTATACCAAGCGCCTGACGCTGGGTTCGATCTATGCCGCGACGCTGGCCTATTTCGCGCAGGATACCAGCGATGGGCATGACGATACGCGCGCGTTCCTCGATCGCCGGATCGAGAACGTGATGCAGTTCGAAAAGGCCAAGGCCAAGGTGATGAAGCCGCGCGCGGACGAAGGCTTCTCGCTGATGCGGATGCTGGGGCGGCTGCGCTATCCGGCGGTCTAGGAAAGGGCTTCACGCAGAGGCGCGGAGAAGAAGGGGAGGCGCGGAGATGTCGCGATATGCGGCGAAGCCGCTTTGCACTTCTGCCGCATCGTAAACCGATCCGTTCCGTGATGGGGCTGGCCTGCCGGCCCGCAGATCCCCTCGCGTCTCCCTTTCTTCTCCGCGCCTCTGCGTGAACTCTTGCTGGCGCGACCTTCCGAAATATCCCTTCTTTTTGATCCAGCGCAAATCTATTGCGAATGACTTGCAATCGCCCCCGCGCTATGGCAGCGGGAAGGGGTGACGCTCGATCAGCTTCCCTTGAACACGCCTGCGCGAATCGCCGCAGTGGATTGGTCCGCGCTCGTGGCCGAAGAGGCGCAGCGGCTGCAGGCGCTCGGGCTGGACGAAGGCGCGCGGGTGACGCTGGCCTATCGCGGCGTGTTTGCCGGGCGTGATCCGCTGGCGGTGGAAATCGGCCGCATGACCATTGCCCTGCGCCGCGTCCACGCCCGCGCGATGACGGTTGAAACCATCGCGGAAACGCTTTCGGCATGAGCCGCAATCCCGCCGTCGCAGCGCTGGTGGGCAATCCCAACGCGGGCAAGAGCGCGCTGTTCAACGCGCTGACCGGGGCGCGCCAGAAGATCGCCAATTATCCCGGCGTCACGGTGGAGCGCAAGGCCGGCCGCCTGTTGCTGCCATCGGGAGAGCCGGTGGAACTGGTCGACCTGCCCGGCTCCTACAGCCTCGACGCCACCAGCCCGGACGAGGAAGTGACCCGCAAGGTCATCATGGGCGAGCAGGACGGCCAGGCCCGTCCCGATGTGATCGTGCTGGTGCTCGACAGTTCGAACCTCGAACAGCATCTGGTCTTTGCGCAGGAAGTGATCGAACTGGGCCGGCCCACCGTGGTCGCGCTCAACATGGTGGACCTGGCCGAGCGCGATGGCCTGACGATCGATCCCGCCGCGCTGCAGACCGCGCTGGGGGTGCCGGTAATCCCGACCGTGGCGGTGCGCCGCCGGGGGCTGGTCGAACTCGCCGCCGCGATTGGCGAGGCGCGGGACCGTGCGCAGGCCAGCGCGGCAGTGCCTCGCCCGCACGTGACCTTGCCCGAACGGCGCATGCTGGCGCACCAGATCGCCAGCGCCGCGATCCTTTCGGAAACGACGAAGCACCGCATCCACGCGCGGCTGGACAAGGTGCTGCTGCACCCCTGGGCCGGGCCGCCGATCCTGTTTGCGCTGCTGTTCGTGGTGTTCCAGGCGGTGTTCAGCTGGGCCACGCCCTTTGCCGATGGCATCGAAGCGCTGGTCGGCGCGCTGGGAGACTTTGCCAAGCAGATCCTGCCCGCAGGCCTGGCCCGCGATCTGCTGACCGAGGGGGTGATTGCCGGCGTCGGGTCGGTGGTGGTGTTCCTGCCGCAGATCGTGATCCTGTTCTTCTTCATCCTGCTGATGGAGGCCACCGGATACATGGCGCGCGCGGCCTTTCTGATGGACCGGCTGATGGCGGGCGTGGGGCTTTCTGGGCGCAGCTTCATTCCGCTGCTGTCCAGCTTTGCCTGCGCCATTCCCGGCATCATGGCTACGCGCAGCATCACCGATCCCAAGGACCGGCTGACCACGATCCTGATCGCCCCGATGATGACCTGTTCGGCGCGGCTGCCGGTCTATGCGGTGATCATCGCCGCCTTCATTCCCAACCGCGCGGTGGGGCCGGGCATCGGGCTGCAGGGACTTGTGCTGTTCTGCCTGTACGTGGCGGGCATCATTGGCGCGATGGGCGTGGCGCTGGTGCTGCGCCGGTCGGTGACCAAGGGTGCGGCATCGGGCTTCATCATGGAACTGCCCAAGTACCAGCTGCCCACGGTGAAGGACCTGGCGCTGGGCCTGTGGCAGCGCGCGTGGATATTCCTGCGCCGGGCCGGCACGATGATCTTCACCGTGACCATCGCGCTGTGGATCCTGCTCAACTTCCCGCGCGCAGAGCCGGGGCAGGACCAGATCAACGCCTCGGTGGCGGGCACGCTGGCCAATGGCCTGTCGGTGGTGCTTGAACCCATCGGCTTCAACCGCGACATGAGCCTGGCGATCATCCCGGCGATGGCGGCGCGCGAGGTCGCGGTCAGCTCACTCGCCACGACTTATGCCGTGGGGGCAGAGGATGAGGAACAGGCCGCGCTGGCGCTGGGCGACCAGCTCAAGTCACGCTGGACCTTGCCGATGGCGCTGGCCTTCCTTGCGTGGTTCGTGTTCGCGCCGCAGTGCCTTTCGACCATCGCGGTTGCCCGGCGCGAGACGAACGGCTGGAAATGGCCCGCGTTCATGCTCGCCTACCTTTTTGCGCTGGCCTATGTGGCGGCGGGGATCACTTTCTGGACGGCAACCGCCGCCGGTCTGGGCTGATTGCTGCGTTCGCCTGTGGAAACGGCGGCGCGGTGACTCGCCCGGGCGCGGTGTGATGCGCTAGGCACTTCGCCAGATCAAAAGGAACACGATTCGATGGCAGGCAGCGTCAACAAGGTCATCCTCGTCGGCAATCTCGGGGCGGACCCCGAGGTCAAGAGCTTCCAGAACGGCGGGCGCATTGCCAATTTGCGCATCGCCACGTCCGAAAACTGGAAGGACAAGAACACCGGCGAGAAGAAGGAGCGTACGGAATGGCACACGGTCGTGCTCAATTCCGATGGCCTCGTCGGCGTGGCCGAACGCTTCCTGAAGAAGGGCAGCAAGGTCTATATCGAAGGCCAGCTGCGCACCCGCAAATGGCAGGACCAGAGCGGCAATGACCGCTACAGCACCGAAGTTTCGGTCGGCGGCATGGGCGGCGTGCTGACCATGCTCGATGGGCCATCCGGTGGTGGCGGCGGCGGCATGGGCGGAGGCAGCGGCGGTGGTCGCTCGTCCGGCGGTGGCTGGAACGAAGGCGGATCGTCCGGCGGTTCGCGCGGCGGCGGGTCATCGGGCGGCGGCTGGAACCAGGGCGGCGGCAGCTCGGGCGGCGGCTTCAACGACGATCTGGACGACGATATTCCGTTCTAAGCCACGCGGGGTCGGATCGCAAACCTGCTCCCCCGCCCCTCGACAAGCTCAGGATAAACTTCCGGCGTAGCCGGAAGGCGGGGGCCTCAGGCGTTTTACGCAGGCCTTCCATAACAACACCGAGGCCCCCGCCTGCGCGGGGGTGCGGGGGCTTTTGAGCGGCATATTACGCGAGGCTCAGGTGCCTCGGGTGTCGCCGTACAAGTGGATGTGCAGGCGGTCGGTAAACCGCCAGCCGCGTTCCAGGGCTTCTTCGGCCAGCCAGCGCGAACGCTCGCGCAAGGTGGCGCTGGCGGTGCCTTCGGGCATCACGAACAGGTGATCGGCTGCGATCGCGTAGCGCTGTTGCAGCGCCGCTATTTCGGCAAGGTCGGCCGGGGTTTCCACGACGAACTTGAACCACGCGCGCGGGTCTTGCGCCCATGCGGCGAGCCGTTCAGGCACGAGCGCCAGCGCGGCGTCGTTGCCCGAGTGCGCAAGCTTGGGGCTGACATTGAACTGGTCCACCAGCGGATCGAGCGCGGCATGGACCGCGACGGTGCCGTTCGTCTCGATCTCCACGTGCAGCGCGGGCCGCGCGTCCTTCAGCAGCGCTACCGTCCGCGCCAGCGCCGCGCCCTGCAGCAGGGGCTCGCCGCCGGTGATCACCAGCCGGTCTTCGGGGTGAGCGAGGATCAGCGCGGCGGCCTCTTCCTCGGACAGGGCCAGTTGGTTGTCGGCCCGCGTGAAGGCCAGATCATCGCGGTGCGGGCGGTTGTCACCGGAAAAGCGCCAGGTGTAGGCGGTGTCGCACCAGCGGCAGGCCAGATTGCAGCGGCTCAGGCGCACGAACACCGAAGGGCGGCCCATGCCGGGGCCTTCGCCCTGGAGCGAGGAGAATACCTCCGGTTCGCCGGGGTTTACGGTGGCCAGGGTTAGCATGGTGGGGTCAGCACAGGTTCCTCCCCGACACGCGCAGGGGGACCACCCGCGGGCCCCCTCCACCACCCTGCGGGTGGTCCCCCTCCCCGTGCCGGGGAGGATGGGCGTTGCGCCTTGCTCACCCCAGCCGCGCCAGTGCGGCGGCCAGCCGTTCGGCTTCGGCCGCGTGCATCGCGTGGTCGGCGCGGGCTTTCTCGACGGCTTCGGGCTTGGCCTTTTCCACGAACGAGGGATTGCCGAGCCGCCCTTCGAGCGACCTGGCTTCCTTCTGCGCCGTGGCCAGCGCCTTTTCCAGACGCGCCTTTTCCGCCGCAATGTCGATCACGCCGTCGAGCGGCACGACGATGTTGGCATCGCCTGCGCCCACCTGCATCGCCGCGCCTGCCGGGGCGGGTTCAAAGCGGATGCCGTTGAGGCGGGCGAGGCGTTCGATCACCGCCGGGTTGGCCTCGATGATTGCCCGCGTCTGGGCCGAAGGTTCGGGCAGGAACGCATCAAGCTTTGCCCCCGGCGCGATGCCGAGTTCGTTCTTGGCGGTGCGCAAGTTCGAGACCAGCGCGATCAGCCATTCGACCTCGCGCTTGGCGGCGGGGTCGACCACGGTGTCGGGCTTTGGCCAGGCCGCCACGATCAGTTCGCCGTCACGCTGCCCCAGCGCATGCCACAGCTCTTCGGTCACGAAGGGCATGAACGGGTGCAGCATCACCAGAATCTGGTCGAGCACCCAACCGGCGACCGCCCTGGTTTCCTCATCGAACGACCCCTTGATCAGTTCGATGTACCAGTCGCAGAACTGATCCCAGACGAAGTGATAGACGGTGTTGGCCGCCGCATCGAAGCGCAGGTCGGCCATGGCCTGATCGAGCGTGGCGACGGTTTCGACGACTTCGCCGATGATCCACTTGTTGACGGCGCTGGTGGCGGCAGGTGCGGCGCACGAGGTGCTACCGGTGATCCCGTTGCTCTGGCAGAAGCGCGCGGCGTTCCACAGCTTCGTGGCGAAGTTGCGATAGCCCTCGACGCGGCGTTCATCCATCTTCACGTCGCGGCCCTGGCTTTCCATCGCGCACATGAAGAAGCGCAGCGCATCGGCACCGTACTTGTCGATCAGGCCGAGCGGATCGACGACGTTGCCCTTGGACTTGGACATCTTCGCCCCATCCGCAGCGCGGACGAGACCGTGGAGGTAGAGCGTCTTCCACGGGTTCTGCCCGGTCATCGCCTGGCCCATCATCATCATCCGGGCATCCCAGAAGAACAGGATGTCGAAGCCGGAGACGAGCAGATCGTTGGGGTAGTGCTTGGCGAGGAGGGAGGGATCCTCTCCGGAACGGGGAGGGGGACCGCCCACAGGGCGGTGGAGGGGGTTATCCTCCGAAGGCTGGGCGTGCGGAGAGTCCCCTCCACCATGCTGCGCATGGTCCCCCTCCCCATGCTGGGGAGGATTGTCTTCGGGCCAGCCGAGCGTGGCGAAGGGCCAGAGGGCTGAGGAGAACCATGTGTCGAGGACGTCATTGTCGCGGGTGAGTGGCTTGTTGCCTGCGAGGGTTCTTGCCTCGTCCTCCGTCTCGGCGACGTAGATCGAGCCGTCTTCGGCATACCACGCCGGAATCCGGTGCCCCCACCACAACTGGCGGCTGACGCACCACGGCTGGATGTTCTCCATCCAGTTGAAGAAGGTCTTCTCCCACGTCTTGGGCACGATTGCGACATCGCCGGACTTCACCGCCGCAATCGCAGGCTGGGCCAGGGTTTCGGCATCGACGTACCACTGGTCGGTCAGCCATGGTTCGATGACTACGCCGCCACGGTCGCCAAACGGGGTCTGGATGGTGCGCGGTTCGGCGTCGTGCTGAACCTCGTTGCCTTCCTTGTCCCTGGTCACGTGCGGGATGAGGAAGCCCTGTTGCTTCATCCGTTCGACCACCAGCTTGCGCGCGTCGAAGCGGTCCACGCCGATAAATTCCGCGGGCACCAGCCCATCGGCGGTTTGCACGACCTTGGCTTCGGCGTCGAACATGTTGAGCATGTCGGCAGCCTTGATCCCGGCGCGCTTGCCCACTTCGAAGTCGTTGAAATCGTGGCCCGGCGTGATCTTCACCGCGCCCGAGCCCAGTTCCGGATCGGCGTGTTCATCGGCCACGACGGGGATGCGCCGTCCGGTGATCGGCTGCGTGATGAACTTGCCGACGACCGAGCGATAGCGCTCGTCTTCGGGGTGCACGGCCACGCACATGTCGGCCAGCATGGTTTCGGGGCGCGTGGTGGCGACCTCGATGTAGTCCAGCCCATCGTCGCGCGTCACGCCGTCTGCCAGCGGATAGCGGAAGTGCCAGAAGCCGCCCTGAACCTCGCGCGTTTCCACTTCGAGGTCTGAGATCGCGGTCTTCAGCTTGGGGTCCCAGTTGACCAGCCGCTTGTCGCGGTAGATCAGGCCCTTGGCGTGCAAGTCGACGAAGACCTTGACCACCGCCTTGGTGAAGTGCGGGTCCATGGTGAACTGCTCGCGGCTCCAGTCCATCGAGCAGCCGAGACGGCGCAGCTGGCCGGTGATCGTGCCGCCACTTTCGTGCTTCCATTCCCACACCTTGTCGACGAACTGTTCGCGGGTGTAGTTGGTGCGCTTGTCGCCTTTCGCCTCCATCTGGCGTTCGACCACCATCTGCGTGGCGATGCCGGCGTGATCGGTGCCGACCACCCACAGCGCATCCTTGCCGCGCAGACGCTCATAGCGGATCACCACGTCCTGCAGGGTGTTGTCGAGCGCGTGGCCGATGTGGAGCGAGCCGGTGACGTTGGGCGGCGGGTTGACGATGGTATAGGGGGCCGCATCGGGGCGTTCCGGCCGGAACAGGCCGTTCGATTCCCAATGCGCATACCATTTGGCTTCGATCCCTGCGGGCTCGAAGGTCTTGGCCAGTTCGCCAGAAGTCGGGTCGCCTGAAGTCGGTTCGCCGGAAGCCGGATTGCCCGAAGCGTGTGCTGAAGTCGTCTCGTTCATAGCGCGCGCCTTGCCATCCCGTGGGCGCGGCTGCAAGCGCTGCGGGGAACCGCACGCCCGGTTCCTTCGTTACGGCCCATGTGTTGCACTTGTCGCCTTGGACTAAATCCCCCATGAAGCGGGCAAGATGCGGGAACTGACCGATTTCCAGATTGTGCCCGCCGAACAAGGCGGCGCTGCCACGCTCGCGTTCCGCGGGCCGATGACCGTGGCCTCGCTGGGTGCGGCCGATACGCGGCTGCGGGCGCTGAGCGAATCCTATACCGCGATCGACATTTCGGGCGTGACGCGCATCGACACGGTCGGCGCGTGGACCGTGTGGCGGCTTTCGCGCGACAACGACGCGAAGATCACCGGGTGCAGCGAAGAGGCGCAGAAGCTGGTCGATGCGATCAGCAAGGCCGATTCCAACGCCGAAAACGTCCGCGCCTATCGCCTGCCGCTGTTCAGCCGGGTGCCGGCCCATGTCGGGCAGGTGATGGTCGGTCTGGGCCAGGGCATGCTGCAGGTGGTGGGATTCCTGGGCCAGATCATCCTGTCTGCCGGAACGCTGATCCGCCATCCGGGCCGCTTCCGCATGAAGGCGCTGGTCCATCAGATGGAGCTGGTCGGCGTGAACTCGCTGGCGATCATCGGGCTGATGAGCTTCCTTGTCGGCATCGTGATTGCCCAGCAGGGCGCGGTGCAGCTGCGCCAGTTCGGTGCGGAGATCTATACCGTCAATCTCGTCGGCCGGCTGACCTTGCGCGAACTGGGCGTGCTGATGACCGCGATCATGGTGGCGGGCCGTTCCGGTTCGGCCTTTGCCGCGCAGATCGGCACGATGAAGCTGACCGAAGAGGTCGATGCGATGCGCACGATCGGCGTTTCGCCGATGGAGGCGCTGGTGCTGCCGCGCATTCTGGCCACGATGATCATGATGCCGCTGCTGGGCTTCTATTCGGCGGTCGTCGGGATCGTCGGCGGCGCGTTCCTCTCGAGCCTGACGCTGGGCATTCCGTTCTTCACCTTTCTTGCGCGCATTCAGGAAGTGGTGCCGCTGCACGATGTGTGGGTGGGCGTGGTCAAGGCGCCGATGTTCGGCCTGATCGTGGCGCTGGCAGGGTGCTATCAGGGCATGCAGGTGAAGAACAACGCCGAGGAAGTGGGCGCGCGCACCACGGCGGCGGTGGTCATGGCGATCTTCACCGTGATCGTGCTCGATGCGTTCTTTGCGGTGTTCTTCACCAACATCGGGTGGGGCTGATGGAACAGGCGCAATTTCCGATCCGCGTTCGCGGCTTGCGCAACGTGTTTGGCGAGCATGTCATTCACGAAGGGCTCGACCTGGATGTGCGCAAGGGCGAGATCCTGGGCGTGGTGGGCGGTTCGGGCACCGGAAAATCGGTGTTGATGCGCACGATCATCGGGCTGCAGATCCCCGATGCGGGCGAGGTTGACGTGCTGGGCGATACGATCACCGACGCGCAGGACGATGCCGATATCGACATCCGCAGCCGCTGGGGCGTGCTTTTTCAGGGCGGCGCGCTGTTTTCCACGCTGACCGTGGCGGAAAACGTCGAAGTGCCGCTTCGCGAATTCTATCCCGAGATTACCGACGAGCTGCGCCACGAGATCGCGCGATACAAGGTGCTGCTGTCGGGCCTGCCGGCCGAGGCGACGAGCAAGTATCCGGCCGAGCTTTCGGGCGGGATGCGCAAGCGCGCAGGGCTTGCCCGGGCGCTCGCGCTCGATCCGGAACTGCTGTTTCTGGACGAGCCGACCGCCGGCCTCGATCCCATCGGCGCGGCGGCATTCGACCAGCTGATCCTGAAGCTGCAGCAGACGCTGGGGCTGACCGTGTTCCTGATTACCCACGATCTGGATACGCTGTACGAGATCTGCGACCGGGTGGCGGTGATCGCCGACCGCAAGGTGATTGCGGTGGGCACCATTCCTGAACTGCTGGCGCTCGACCATCCGTGGATTCAGGAATATTTCAACGGCCCGCGCGGACGTGCAGCGCAGGATGCGCAGGCGCGGCACGATGCAACGAGGGCACAGATTTCACACGATGCGCCTTCGCCGGCCATCGAGGGTGAGGCATAAGGACAGGCCATGGAAACGCGCTCAAACCACATCTGGGTCGGCCTCGTCACGCTGCTGCTGCTGCTGGGCGCAGCGCTGCTTACGATGTGGATCGCCGGGATCAACCGCAGCGAATCCGCGCAATACGATATCTTCTTCAAGCAATCGGTCGATGGCCTGGCCAAGGGGTCGGAAGTCTCGTTTTCGGGCGTGCCATCGGGGCAGGTCAAGGACATCGAACTGTGGGAGCGCGATCCCGAATTCGTGCGCGTGCGCATCACCGTCGACAAGAAGGTGCCGATCCTGGAGGGCACGACCGCCAGCGTGCAGGGCAGCTTTACCGGCGTTTCCACGATCCAGCTGACCGGCGCGCACAAGGGCGCCCCGCCAATCGAATGCCCGGAGACCAACCCGCGCGCCACATGCCCCGAAGGCGTGCCGGTGATTCCCACGCGGCGGTCTGGCCTGGGCGAAATCCTTTCAAACGCGCCGCTGCTGCTGGAACGGCTGGCGACGCTGACCGAGCGCCTGACGATGGTCCTGTCGGACAAGAACCAGAAGTCGTTCGAGAACATCCTGGCCAATACCGACCGGCTTTCAGGCAATCTGGCCGATGCTGCGCCCGATGTGAAGCGGACCATGGCCGAACTGCAGGCAACGCTACGGCAGGCCAACTACACGCTGGCGAGCTTTGAAAAGCTGACCAATTCGGCAGACTCGATGCTCAACGACGAAGGCAATGGCCTTGCCAAGCAGCTGCGCCAGACGCTGAAATCGGCGCAAGGGGCGGCAGATGAACTGCAGGGCACGCTCAGCAACGCCCGCCCTGCGGCAAGGCAATTGAACGAGCGGACCTTGCCCGCCGCCGAAGCGGCCATCCGCGATCTTCAGGCCACGACGCGGTCCTTGCGCGAGGTGACCGACAAGTTGAACGACAAGGGCATCGGCGGTTTCGTCGGCGGCCCGAAGCTGCCCGATTACAAGGAATGATGAGGCGATGATGATCCGCAACACAGTGCTCGCCGCCGTCTGTTTCGCCAGCCTTTCGGGCTGCGTCAGCTTTGGCCCCAAAGCGCCCGAAACGCTGATGGCGCTGACGCCGACCGCCACGTCGGCAGCGGGCACCGGCACAAGCGGCACGATCGGCGATGCACTGGTGGTGATGGAACCGGATGCCGAGGCGCGCCTTGCCGTGACCCGCGTGCCGGTGCAGATCGACGATGCCAATGTCGCCTACCTGAAGGACACGATGTGGGTCGAGCGCCCGTCGCGCCTGTTCCAGCGCCTGCTGGCCGAAACGATCCGCGCGCGCGGCA
>JAPLPG010000162.1:0-14209 GCA_026400375.1 Novosphingobium sp.
AGTCCACCTCGATCCATCTGATCCAGCGCGCCATCCTGCGCATCGTGCGGATGCTTCCGGCAGGCACGATCAGCCAGTGCGACATCGATGAATTCAACGATCAGCAGTTTACCGACATGGAGCAGATCCGCGATTTCCTGATCCTGCACTACAAGGTCACCGACCGCCGCGACACGCCGTTCTGGCGGCACGTGGCCAGCATGGACGTGCCCGAAAGCCTGACGCACAAGATCGAACTGTTCCGCGAAACGGGCCGCGTGTTCCGCCGCAACGAGGAACTGTTTGCCGAAAATTCGTGGGTGCAGGTGATGCTGGGGCAGGGGATCGTGCCGCACAGCCACCACCCCGTTGCCGCAAAACTGCGCGACGAAGAAATGGCGCATCTCCTTGCCACCTTGCGCGATCAGGTGGCGCGCACCGTGGCCGCGCTTCCTGCCCACGCCGATTACGTCGCGCGCTATTGCGGGGCAGAAGTGCCCGCAGCGGCGTGAGCGACACTTGTCATAATGCCGCCGCGGCGCTTACCAATGCTGCGGGACGTTCGGGAGGGTAATGAAGCACGATGGCGCGCAGGCGGCAGGCGGTAACGATCAAGCATGTGGCGGCCGATGCAGGGGTCTCGCTGCAGACCGTCAGCCGCGTCATCAACAACGAGGCCAATGTCCGGCCGGAAATGCGCGACCGGGTCCAGGCCTCGATCGACAAGCTGGGCTACGTTCCCTCCATCGCTGCCCAGCGGATGAGCGGCTCGCGCTCCTACCTGATCCTTGCGCTCAACGATCGCGAACGCACCATCGCCGATTGGCGCGCGCGGCAGGGCACGGACTGGGTCGACCAGATGCTGCTCGGCGGCATGCTCGAATGTGCCGAACACGGCTATCGCCTGATCTTCGAACTGGTCGATACGCACAGCGACCATGTGGAGCGAGAACTGGGCGCAGCCATCGCCGCGCTCCAGCCCGACGGCGCTATCCTGACCCCGCCGCATTCGGACAATCCGCAGATTCTCAAGGCGCTGGCCCAGCATAACATCCCTTTCGCGCGGATCGGCGCGCAGATCGTCGGCGATGACCTGCCCGAAGGCATCAGCGTTTCGATGGATGACGAAGGCGGAGCGCGCCTTGCCGCCCGGCACCTGATCGATCTGGGGCACCGCCGCATCGGCATGATCTCGGGGCCTGCCGAATACTCCCTTGCCGGAAAGCGCGTGGATGGCTGGCGCGCCGAACTCGATGGTGCAGGGCTGGCCACCACCGGCCTGCTCGAAGCGGGTGATTTCACCTATGAGTCCGGCGTGCGCGCAGCCAAGGCCTTGCTTGCCTCCCCTGATCGCCCCACCGCGATCATCGCCAGCAACGATCAGATGGCGCTTGCCACCGCCGCAGTCGCAGCCCAGCTTGGCCTTGCCATCCCCGAAGATCTGTCGCTGATCAGCTTCGACAATACGCCGCTGGTGCGCTTCACGCGGCCGGGCCTTACCGCGGTGGACCAACCCATTGCCGAAACCACCGCCACGGCGGTGCGTCTGTTGATCGCGGCACAGCGTGGCGGTGATGGCCTCCCGCCGCCGGTGATCATTCCGATGGGCTTCGACGTGCGCGGATCGACAGCCGCCCCGGCGGCCTGCCTGCAGGACACGTGACTGCCGAGGCGAACTGCCAGGTGGCCGCAGACCGGCGGTTTCTGGCGCTTTACGCACTGGCCTGGGCCGGCGCCACTGTCGCCTATGTCCCGCTGCTCACGCTGCTCCTGCCGATGCACGTCGATCGGCTGGCCGGCGCCGAGGCGGTGCGCTGGCTGGCGTTGACGACCTTTGCTGGCGCCATCGTCGCCAGCGCGGCCAACATCGGCGCAGGCTGGCTCAGCGATCTGTGGGGCCGGCGCAGGCCCTTCGTACTGGCAGGGCTGGCCTTGTCCACCGCCATGCTGCTGGCCATGCCCCACGCCGATACGCTGGCCGTCCTGATGGGCCTGATCGTGGTCTGGCAACTGGGCCTCAATCTGATGCTCGGCCCGCTTTCGGCCTGGGCGGGGGACCGCGTGCCCGATGCGCGGCGCGGCATGCTCGGCGGATTGCTGGCCTTTGCGCCTGCTTCGGGCGCGCTGGCGGGAGCGGTGGTTACCATCCCCGGCGTTGCCGATCTGCCCTTGCGCTTCGCCATCGTCGGCGCGCTGGTGGTGCTGTGCGTCGTGCCGATCGTCCTGCTTGGAGAGGAATGGCGGCAAACCGGCGCCCCGTCCGAAATCCACGCCGGCGAAATGGCGCGCAAGGTCCTGCGCGGCATGGCCACGCGCATGTGGCTGGCGAGGCTGCTGGTGCAAGTCTCCGAAGCGTCGCTGTTTGCCTATTTCTACCTATGGCTGCGTACCGTCGATCCGGCGTTGCCCGACGATGCGATTGCCCGCGTGCTGGTGATGGCCATGGTGATCGGCGCGCTGACCGCGCTCGTCGCGGGGCGCTGGGCCGACCGGAACGGCAGGCCGGTCGCCCCGCTGGTCGCAGCATCGGGCGGCGCGGCGGCAGGGCTGGTCATCATGGCGCTGGCGCAGGATCGCGACGGGGCGATTGGCGGATACCTGCTTTTCGGGCTGTCGACCGCGGTGTTCCTCGCCCTGCACAGCGCACATGTCCTGCGCGTGCTGCCAAACAGCACGCGGCGCGGGCGCGATCTGGGATTCTTCAATCTTACCAACACCATCCCGTCGCTGGTCGTGCCCTCGCTCAC
Organism: Novosphingobium sp.; assembly: GCA_026400375.1. Classification (GTDB taxonomy): domain Bacteria; phylum Pseudomonadota; class Alphaproteobacteria; order Sphingomonadales; family Sphingomonadaceae; genus Novosphingobium. Next base: position 2,727 of record JAPLPG010000162.1, read on the forward strand.
GCTCGCGCTGGTTCCGACGCTGGGCTTCGGGTGGTTGTTTGCCGTCCTTGCCATCTTTGCCATCGCCGCGCTGGCGCTGCTGCTCAATGCACGCAGATAGCCTGCCCGCGTGGGCTTGATTTCTCCGGCAACACGTGGAAAACACGAAGTTGAGAACGTTCACCTGAAATTGGGGAAGATGATGCCGAAGCACCGCAAAGGATCTCTTGCGATTCAGATGGTTGCGCTACCATCGACATGCGCACTGGCGCTCGCGCTGCCACTCACGGCGTTGGCCGCTCCGTCGCCAGTCGCCGCGCAGACTCCAGCGGGCGTCGCCAATCCGGCAAAGTGGCCAGCGGCCAAAAGCCCCGCTGCCATCACCGATGCTGTCACCGAACGCGCGATCGATCGCCTGATCCGCAAGATGACGCTGGAACAGAAGGTCGGCCAGGTCATCCAGGGCGATATCAGCGCGATGACCCCCGCCGATCTGCAACGCTATCCGCTCGGCTCGATCCTGGCAGGCGGAAACAGCGGGCCTTATGGTGATGAACGCGCCACTGCGGCCACATGGCTCAAGCTGGTTGGCGAATATCGCGCCGCCTCACGCAAGGCCGGGGCCGGAATTCCGATCCTGTTCGGCGTCGATGCGGTCCACGGGCATTCCAACGTGCCGGGCGCCACGATCTTTCCGCACAACATCGGCCTGGGCGCCGCGCACGATCCGGACCTGATCCGGCGGATCGGCGAAGCGACGGCCGAGGAGATTGCCGCGACGGGCGTCGAATGGACGTTCGCGCCCACGCTGGCCGTGCCGCAAGACTTGCGCTGGGGCCGTGCCTATGAAGGCTATTCGAGCGACCCCAAGGTGATCGCCGCGTACTCGCCGGTGATGGTAGAGGCGCTTCAGGGGCGTCTAGGTGCACTTCGGAAATTGCCCGCCAACAAGGTCGCCGCCAGCGCCAAGCACTTCCTGGCCGATGGCGGCACGGCAGGCGGCAAGGATCAGGGCGACGCACAGGTTTCCGAAGACGAACTCGTCCGCATCCACGCCGCCGGCTATGCTCCCGCAATCGACGCAGGCGCGCTGACGGTCATGGCCAGCTTTTCCAGCTGGAACGGCGTCAAGAACCACGGCAACCGCTCGCTGCTCACCGATGTTCTGAAAAAGCGCATGGGTTTTGAAGGGCTTGTGGTGGGCGACTGGAACGGCCACGGCCAGATCCCGGGCTGCACCCCCACCGATTGTGCGGCGGCCATCAACGCCGGACTCGACCTCTACATGGCGCCCGACAGCTGGAAGGCGCTGTTCGACAATACGCTGAAGCAGGCCCGCGATGGCACCATCCCGATGGTGCGGCTCGACGATGCCGTCCGCCGCAACCTGCGCGTGAAATTCAAGCTGGGCCTGATGGGCGCAAAGCCGGTGGAGCGCGGCAACCTTGCGATGCTGGGCGCAGACGCGCACCTCGAAGTCGCCCGGGAAGCCGTCGCCAAGTCTCTGGTCCTGCTCAAGAACGAAGGCGCGGTCCTGCCGATCCGTCCCGGCGCCAAGGTACTGGTAACAGGTCCCGGAGCCGATAGCATGGCGATGCAGGCGGGCGGCTGGACGATCACCTGGCAGGGCACCGACACCACCCCTGCCGATTTCCCCAAGGGCCGCACCATCGGCCGCGCCATTGCCGATGCGGTGGCCGAGGCTGGCGGCAAGGCCGAAATCGCCGCGACGCCCGGAGCGGCCCGGCCCGATGTCGCGGTCGTCGTGTTCGGAGAGCAGCCCTATGCCGAGTTTCAGGGTGATCTGTCGAACCTGATGTTCCAGCCCCAATCGGGCGAGATGGAACTGATCAAGTCTCTGAAGGACAAGGGCAGACCCGTTGTCGCCGTGTTCCTTTCGGGCCGTCCGATGTTTGTCGGCAAGGCGATGAACCTGGCCGATGCCTTCGTCGCCGCCTGGCAGCCCGGATCGCAGGGGCAGGGCGTTGCCGATGTGCTGGTGGCGGGCCGCGATGGCAAGCCGCGGCGCGATTTCAGCGGCACCCTGTCGTTCGACTGGCCGCGCGATGCCCGTGCGCCGCTGGTCGATCCGCTGTTCAAGGTCGGCCACGGCCTGTCCTACGCAAAGCCTGCCAGGCTTGGACCGGTCAACGAAGATCCGCGCGTGGATATCGGGCCGGCGCTGAGCGAGACGACCTATATCCGTGCGGGCAAGGTGATCGAACCGTGGCGGTTGGGGCTAGACAGCGCGGTCACCATGCGCACCGTCGATGTCGCGGCGCAAGAGGATGGGCGCCAGTTTTCGTGGGCAGGCAAGGGCGCCATCGCGCTCGACGGTCCGCCGATCGACGTGCAGCGCCAGGTCAATGGCGGCTATGTGCTGCGGCTCGACTGGCGGCTCGATGCGCGCGGCAGCGGGCCGGTAACTGCAGCGTTCGGCGGCGTCGCGCTCGATGTCAGCGCGCTGCTGCCCGCTGCGGGCAAGTCCGGTACGCTGCGCGTTCCGCTGACCTGCTATGCCGCGCACGGCGCGCAGATGGCGGCCATCGGCCAGCCCCTGCGGCTGGGCGCCGACAAGGGCCTTGTCGTCAGCATCCGCAACGCCGTTATCGAAGGCGTGGGCGACGCGATCGCCTGTCCGCCCTTGGCGCGATGAACGCACTGGGGCACAGGAACTTTGGCGCGCGTGGGTTGCCCGCGCGCGCCAGTTCCCCGGACCACAGGACTGCATGATGACCGACCTGCCATTGCCCCCTTCATTCCGCCAATTGGGCCACAGCGCCATCGCCGTATCGCCGCTGGCCTGGGGCATGTGGCGGTTGGCCGAACACGGCCGCAGTGTTGCCGATGCGGCAAGGCTGGTCCACGCAGCGCTTGAGGCGGGGATCAACTTCCTCGATACCGCCGACATCTATGGCTTTGATGGCAAGGGCGGTTTCGGCAGTGCGGAACTGCTGCTGGGGCAGGTGCTGGCGGCCGAGCCTGCGCTGCGGGAGCGGATCGTGCTGGCCACCAAGGGCGGCATCCTGCCCCCGCTGCCCTACGATCAAAGCGCGGATTACTTGCGCAAGGCCATCGACGATTCGCTGATCCGGCTGAAGGTTGACCGCATCGACCTGTGGCAGATCCATCGCCCCGATATCCTGGCCCATCCGCAGGAAACCGCGCGCGTGCTGGATGATGCGGTGGCATCGGGCAAGGTCCGCGCGCTGGGCATATCGAATTTCACGCAAGGCCAGATTGCTGCGCTGGCCCACTTTCTGGGCGAGAAGCTGGCGACCTCGCAGCCGGAAATCAGCCCGTTGCGGATTGCCAGCCTCGACAATGGCGAACTGGACCAGGCGATGATGCTGGGCCTGACGCCGATGGCATGGTCGCCGCTGGGCGGAGGCCGGCTTGCCGCGCCCGAAACCGCGCGGGACAAGGCCGTGACCACGGCGCTGGACGTGGTGGCGCAGTCGCAGGGCGTGTCACGCACGGTGGCGGCCTATGCATGGCTGATGGCGCACCCGGCAGGCATCGTCCCGATCGTCGGTTCGCAACAGCCCGAACGGATTGCCGAGGCCGCCCAGGCGCTGAAGGTTCGCTGGACCCGGCAGGGATGGTACGCCGTACTGGCAGCGGCCAGAGGTGAACCCTTGCCCTGATGCCCGGCACGGTCTGAACAGTCCCAACTTCCCGCGATGAGTTACGCGCTAGCGACAATCGACTCATGGCACGGGCCGGAGCAGTGGCGCTTGTCGGAAAGCGCGCTGCTCCGGCCCTGTGGCGCGTCGCCCCGCCGCTTGCAGGTTACCGGCTGGGCTTCAGCTGCGGATACTTGATGCCCAGCTGGTCCAGATACGTCGGGTACTTCGCCGGATCGTAGTTGAATTTCTTCAGTTCGGGCCGGATGCGCTCCATCAGGTCCTTGTTGAGGTGGATGGCGGGCTGGTCTTCAGGGGTCAGGACCGGATCGTATTTCTGGTCCTTCATCTGCACGGTCTGGAAATAGGTCTTGGCATCGCTGACCAGCTTTGGCGTCGTCATCACGTCAAGCACGGTCATGGCCACCGCCTTTGCCCCGGCAACGGCGCCCTTGTGCGCGATCGGGGTGGTCATGGCGATCGCCGAGGTCACGTTATGGCCGATCATGCTGGGGATGTTGGACGGGAAGCGGATGGTGATCGTCGGCACGGTCCACATGATATCGCCGATGTCGTCCGATCCGCCACCCATCGAAGGCGTGCGGGTATCGGGCGATGACAGCGGTTCTACCTCGGTCTTGAGGGGGGCAACCTTGAACTTCAGCGATTCCTGCACCGCCTTGGTAAAGGCCTGGTCATCGGCCGACCATTTGGGCATGCCGACCAGCTTGATGTTCTCGTACGCGGCTTCGGCCAGTGGCTTGTTGCCATAATTCGGCGCGGCATAGCCGAGCACGCGCTTGCTGACAGTGGTGCCGGTGGCCTTGGCGGCGGCTTCGGCGATTTCCGTGCCGGTTTCATAGAGCTTGCGGATGGAATCGAAGGTCTGTTCGCGGAAGTAGTACCAGACCGTCGCCTCGCCCGGGACGATGTTGGGCTGCCCGCCGCCGTTGGTGATGACATAGTGCGACCGCTGCGTGAGCGGCAGGTGTTCGCGCCGCATGTTCCACGCCACGTTCATCAGTTCGACGCCGTCGAGCGCGCTGCGGCCGGCCCACGGTGCGCCGGCGGCGTGGCTGGTGATGCCCTTGAAGTTGTATTCGACCGAGACCATGCCGTTGTTGCCGGAATCGCCGTAACCGGTGCCGAAGCCCGATGCGACGTGGGTGAAGATCGAAACGTCGACATCCTTGAACAGGCCGGCGCGCACGTAATAGGCTTTGGTCGCCAGCAGTTCCTCGGCCACGCCGGGCCACAGCATCAGCTTGCCCTTGATCCCGTGCTTGATCATCACTTCCTTGGTGGCGAGCGCGGCGGCAACGATCAGCGGCATGCCCGAGTTATGGCCTTCGCCATGCCCCGGCGCGCCCGGCACCATCGGCTTGATTTCGGGCACGCCCGGCATCTGCGACAGCCCGAGCAATCCGTCGACGTCGGACCCTAGCGCCACGACCGGGCCATCGCCATTGCTCCACGTTGCGGTCCAGGCAGAGGGGATGCCGGCCACGCCCTTGGCAATGGTGAAGCCGTTCTTTTCAAGGATGCCGGTCAGGTATTCTGCGGTCTGGAATTCCTGGAAGCCCGGCTCCTGAAAGCTGAACACCGAATCCACCATCTCCTGCACCAGCTTGGCCTTGCCGTCGATCAGCGCCGATGCCTCGGTCTTGAGCGCTGCCGGGGCCTTGGCCTGAACGCCGAGCGGGGTGCTGGCCAGCAGGAGTGCCAGGGTGGAAAGTGCCGCTTTCTTCATCATCTATTCTCGCTTCCTTGGGGCAAGTCTGAACTGCGAATTGTCCGGGGCAGGGCTGGCTCGTGCCCCGGCGCCGGGGGCTACATCTTGATGCGCAGGCCCATGCGGAACACGCGGCCGAGCACGTCATACAGCGCGCGGTTGGTCTGCGGGTAGGCCGGCGTGTTGTTGCCGGTGGGGCCATTGCCGACCAGCACCGGGTCCTTGTTGGTCAGGTTGCGGATCGAAATGAAGGCCTGGGTCTTCACGCCGGCAACTTCGAAATTGTAGCTGGCGTTCATGTCGAAATAGAACGCGCCCGGGATCGAGTTGAGGTTGACCGTGCGCCGGTCTGCGGTGGAAAGCGGGCAATCCGTGGTGCAGACGATGTAGTTGTTGTTGTAGACCCCGCCCGAAACGCCGCGCGCCACGCCCTGGATGCTGAAGCCGGAATTGAAATCATAGGCCGCGGTGAAGCGGTAGGTCCAGCTTGGCAGCCCGCCGGTGTTCTGCCCGGCGGCGTTGGTCTGCAAGGTCACGCCGTTGTCGGTCGTCAGTTCGATCGCGTGGCTGGCCAGCGCGCGCAACGAAAGGTTGCCTGGCCCGACTTCGCGGCGATAGCTTGCCTCGATGTCCAGTCCGCTGGTTTCCAGGCTGACGAAGTTGGTCGGCTTGATCTCGATGCTGGTCACGGCAAGGCCCGGCGTGGTCACGCCGCGTCCGCCGGTGGTCGAGATGAAGGTACAGGCTGCGGCAATCTGCTGCAGATAGCACTGATCCACCAGCGTCTGCGCGGTGAGCGAATCGATCGATCCGCTGAGGTCGATCTTGTAGTAATCGACCGACATGGCAAAGCCGGGGATGAACTGCGGGGTCAGCACCACGCCGCCGCCGTAGGTTTGTGCGACTTCGGGCTTCAGATCGGGATTGCCGACGGTCGATTCGTTGAACTGGTTGGGCGAAATGCTGCCGTTGGCCTGGGGCACGTTGACGGTGTTGGTGCGTCCGGTGCCGGGGGCAAACAGTTCCGCAAGGTTGGGCGCACGAATGTCGCGCGATACCGTGCCGCGCAGCTTCACGTCGTCGCTCAGCTGCCACGTCAGGCCGGCCTTCCACGTCGTCACCGTGCCCGATGTGGAATAGTCGGTCAGGCGGATCGCGCCGTTGAAGTCCATCCCCGTGGCGAGCGGGATGATCGTTTCGCCATAGGCTTCCTTCACGTGGTAGTCGCCGTTGGTCGGCAGGTAGTTGTCGTAGATCCAGGTGCCGGTCGTCACCCCGTTGGCGACGCGCGGGCGGAACAGGTCGTCGACCGTTCCGGTCACCGATTCCTTGCGGTATTCGCCGCCGAAGGCCAGCGAAACCGCGCCCGCCCAGGTGCTGAACAGGTTGTTGGTCGAAAGGTTGAAGGCCGCGACTTCCTGTTTCAGCTGCTGTTTGCGCAAGGGTTGCAGGCCATTGTAGAGAACATAGTCGATCGCTGCCTGAGATGCGCCATTGGTGCCGATGCGGTTGAGCGGGACGCAGGCGCTGTCGTTGTTGGTCAGGTTGGCGTCGACATTGATGCGGCAGACGATGGTGCCTGCGGCATAGCCGCCATTGTTTCCGGCCTGCGCCACCACGGCATCGGTCGCCGCAGCCATGCGCGCGATGTTCCAGGTGTTGGTCAGCAACTCGTTGGTGCGGGTCTTGCCCAGCTGGTAGTAGGCGTCCCACTTCCATTCCTTGCCCAGGGCGCCGAACGCACCATCGGCCCCTGCGACATAGCGATAGACCTCGCGCGTGTTGTTGCTGCCCTGCGGCGGGAGGAAGATGTTGCTGGTGCCGATCTGGATTGAGTTGAGGTTGTTGGCAACCATCGCTGCCCGCACCGAATCCGGCAGGAAGGCGTTGTCGCGCTGGATGACCACGCCCACGGTCGGCGTCTGCTGATAGAAGCTCTGGCCGTTGTACTTGCTGTAGGCAAACTGGCCGAACAGGTTGAACGCGGGCGAGAATTCATAGCTGAGGCGGCCGAAGGCGGAGGTGCGCTTTTCCGATGGCAGCAGGGTGGCGCTGCTGCGGTGGCCCTCGGTGGTGATGCCCAGATCGCCGCCGACCATCCACTGCCCGCTGGTCGTGCCGAAGACCAGCTGGTTGACCGTGGCCTTGCCGGTTGCAGGGTTGATCGAGCCGAAATAGGTGCCGCGCAAAGGGCCGGTGCTGATCAGGCCACCCGGCGTGAACTGGCCGGTGCCGATGCCCGATCCGATCAGGAATTCGTTGACGCAGGGCGTCGATGCCAGGGTGTCGCGGCAGGCGGCGACGCTGTAGGCCGGGTTGTTGGCCAGGAAGAAGCCGCTGTCGTTCCAGTCGCGGTCGATCGACTGGATGCCGGTCTGGCTGAAATGTTCGCCCGAAACGATGATGTGGCCGCGGCCTCCGGCAAATTCCTGCCCGGCGGTAAGCGAAACCTTGTGGTTCGGGCCATCGCCATACGTCGTCACGCCATATTCGTATTCGGCGGAAAGCCCTGTGAATTCCTTGTTGAGGATGAAGTTGACGACGCCGGAGACAGCGTCCGAACCATAAGCGGACGAAGCGCCGCCGGTCACCACTTCGACACGCTGGATCAGCGCCTGCGGGAACGTGTTCACATCGACCTGTCCGGTCGTGGTCGATGCGACCGAGCGCTGTCCATCGAACAGGACCAGCGTGCGGACCGAGCCCAGCGCGCGCAGGTTCACGCTGTTGATGCCCGCGGCGCCATTGGACAGCGAGCCGTTGGTGCTGGCTGCGGTGGTCGATCCGCGCACGGCGGGCAGGGTGTTGACGAAGTCCGAGATATTGGCCGGCGCTTCGGCCTTCAGCTCTTTGGTGCTGACGACGCTTACGGGGGTGGGAGCATCATAGCCATCGCGCACGATGCGCGAGCCGGTGACCGTGATCTGCCCGGCAGGCTCGCCGTCGATGGCCTGTTCGTCCGCGGCTTGCGGCGCGACATCGACCGACTGGGCGGCAACGACCGATGGCATGGCAAGGCAGGCAAGCGACGCGCCGGTGAGAAGCGCCTTCAAAAACGGCAAGTCGCGGCTATCATTCCTGCAAAGTAATTCCTGCATTTTTGCCCCCATCATGCATTAAAAAGTCTTTTCCTCTCAGTCCCGGCGCTGGATATACTTCCGTTTTAGCCGAATATCTGTGAATCACCCTCTGGAAACAAAGGCTATTTGCAAAATTCGCGCTTGGCAAAGCCCTTTTCAACAAAGGTGGATTTGGGCGTTGACAGCGCGTTGGTATTCCTGCCCTCATAGGTTCTTGAGGCGCGATGTTATGCTGTATCCCTATATTTGTTTTTCGATCCAGGATTGCCTGTGCACGAGGCTGCGCGTGTCTTTCACAACCGAATTCGGGATTTCGTGATGAATTCTCCCAACATCGGCGTTGATGACATGGATTTCCGAATCCTCGAGCTGCTCTCGGCAGACGGCCGCAGCACCGATGTTGCCTTGGGCGAGCAGTTGGGTCTGTCGAGCACGGCCGTGGCGCGGCGGCGCAAGATCCTGGAAGAGGCGGGGATCATCACCGGCTATCGCGCGCAGCTTTCGATGGATGCGCTGGGCTTTTCCGGGGTCGTGGTGGTGATGATCGAACTGCGCTCGCAGGCAGAGCAGCACCTTAACGAATTCGAGAGCGAAGTGATCAAGTGCCCGTCGATGTCCTATTGCGGGTTCATATCGGGCGACACCGATTTCATGCTGATCGTCCACGTCAGTTCGCTCGACGAATACGACGCGATCTACCGCAAGGAGCTATCCAGCCTGCCCCACGTCGCCAAGATCCGCAGCAGCTTCATCCTGCGCGAAGTTGCCCGGCGTACCAGCATTCCCATCATTTTCGAACGCGGCCGCACCGCAGGGTCCCGGCGCGCGCGATGATCCCAATGGAGCACAACCGGCCATGAAAACTCTTCCTTCGCGCAAGATCGGCAAGCTGATCTGGTTGCCTTCGATCACGGCGCTGGCCTTCATCTCGGTAGCGCCAGTGCCGACCCTGGCGCAGGCCACGAGGCCCGATGCTGCCGCGCCTGCGCCCTTGCGCATGGACGGTTTCGTGCCGCTGATGTGGGATGCCGCCAAGGCCCGCGTCCTGATCGAGGTGCCGGCCTTCGACACGGACATTCTCTACTACGTCTCTGCAGCCAGCGGCGGTGGCTCGGTCGAACTGCCGCTTGATCGCGGGATCATGGACAGTTCGGTGATCCGCTTCCAGCGCGCAGGCCCGCGCGTGCTGGTGGTCAAGGTCAATACCGATTACCGCGCCACCACCGGGACCGCCCAGACCGCCAGGGGCGTAGCCGATTCCTTCCCGACGTCGGTCCTCGCCAGCCTGCCGGTCGAATCCTCGGCCAGCGGCAAGGTCGTGGTCGATGCCACGGCCCTGTTCATGCGCGATGCCGCCGGGATCGAGGCGATCCTGAAGCGCGCCAACCAGGGCACCTACAAGTTCGACCCGGCGCGCAGCACCTTCCACCTGCCTGCGACAAAGGCCTTCCCCCAGAATTCGGAAGTGGAGACCATCGCCACTTTCGCCGGTGATGCGCCCGGCGCGCTTGTGCGCAATGTAACGCCCGATGCGCGCAGTCTGACCTTGCGCATCCACCACAGCTTCCTGCAGGCGCCCACCGGCTACCAACCGCGCCTGGGCGATCCGCGCATCGGCGTCAGCGAACTGGCCTTCAGCGATTATGCCAAGGAGGTGAGCGAGCCGGTCGAAACCCGCTGGATCACCCGCTGGCGGCTGGAAAAGAAGAACCCGGCGGCGGCGATGAGCGAGCCGGTCAAGCCGATCGTGTTCTACTTCGATCCGGCCATCCCCGCGCCGCTGCGCACGGCGATGAAGCAGGGCACACTGTGGTGGAACAAGGCGTTCGAACAGGCCGGCTTCATCAACGCTGTCCGCGCCGAGGATGCCCCGGCCGACATGGACCCGATGGACATCCGCTATGCCTATGTGCTGTGGATCAATCGGGATGAGCGCGGCTTTTCCAGCGGCGGCACCTATCGCGATCCGCGCACCGGCGAAATCCTCGGCTCGAAGACGCGGATGGACACCCATCGCATCCGCACCATCGCCAACTACTGGGATGCCTATAGCGCCGCGCTCCCCGCCGACGGCAGCGGCGTGACCGTGGCCGATCCCGCGCTGCTGACGCCGGGGGCCTTTGCCGGGATGCCGGCAGGCCAGCGCGACATGGTGCTCCTGCGCCAGGCCCTGCTGACCGCACACGAACTGGGCCATGCCATCGGCTTCCAGCACAATTTCTCGTCCAGCCTAGATGATCGCCAGTCTGTCATGGAATATCCCACGCCGCGCCTGAAAGTGGTGGGTGACCGGTTGGACCTGTCGGAATCCTTCCAGAAGCAAATCGGCGCCTACGATGGGATGATGGTGCGCTATGCCTACACGCCGTTCACGCCCGATCAGGAGAAGGCGGGGCTGGAAAAGGTCATTGCCGACATGCGGGCGCAGGGTCTGCATTACGTGCCCGAAACCGATCCCCGCTGGACGTGGTACGATGATCGCGCAACGCCCACCGAATACCTGAAGGAGACGCTGGCCGCCCGCGCCATCCTGCTCAAGACCTACGGGCAGGCTGCGCTCACGCCCGGCGAACCGGTAGGCGCGCTGCGCGATGCGCGGCTGTGGATGGTCTATCTGCACCACCGCTATGCGATCGAAAGCGGTGCCAAATACATCGGCGGGCTGTTCCAGAACCATGTCGTAAAAGGCGATAGCCTTGCCCCGACCGAATTCATTCCGGCCAGCTTGCAGCGGCTGGTGCTGGGCCTGTTGCTGGATGCGGTGCAGCCTGCCCAGCTTGCCCTGCCCGAGCCATTGCTGGCGCAACTGACGCCTTCGCCCGGATCGAACAAGGAGGACCTATCGGGCGATCCCGCGTTCGATCAGCTGCAGGCCGCGCGCATCGCCACGGCGCTCGTCCTTGAACCGCTGACCGATGCCGCGCGCGCCAACCGGATGCTGGCGCTTGGCGCGCGCCAGCCCGATCCGCTGACAATCCCGGCGATGATCGACGCCATCGTCGCACGCACCTTCGATGCCCCGCGCGAGTCGACGCCGGGCGGCCGGGCGCTGCAGGGCGTGGTGCA
>JAPLPG010000162.1:14224-15067 GCA_026400375.1 Novosphingobium sp.
TGCAATCGGTCACGCTCGATGCGCTGATGATGCTGGGCGCCAATCCCGCAGCGGCACCCGAGGCGCGGACCTATGTGCTCGAGGCATTGCGCACGCTGGCCACCAGCCTTGGCAAGCGGCGCAGCGGCGACAGGCTGGCTGCGGCGTGGGACAGCCGGACTGCGGCAGACATCGCGATCTATCTTGAAAGCCCGGAAGACCACGCGCCGAAAAAGCTTGCGCCCGAATGGGGTGAGGGGCCGCGCTCACGCTTCCCGATGCCGCCCGGGCTGCCCCTTGGCTGAGCCGAAGGGCGCGCGCAGACCGATGATCGGTGCCAGTCCGGCGGCAGAGCTGGTGCTGTTGGCCCTGTTTCTGTTGGCGCGCCCGGCAGGACTCGAACCTGCTGCCTCAAGATTAGAAGTCTCGCGCTCTATCCAGATGAGCTACGGGCGCGCGCCGGATTGCCCATAAGCATGCTTTTCGGATCGTGCAAACCTCGCTAGCGTGTCGTTCCATGACCGACCCCCAGCTTTCGCGCATTGATGGCTCCTCCGGTGCGCGCCGCCACTTCCGCTATTTCGATTATGTCATGGCATCGTTCGTTGCGATCCTATTGCTGTCGAACCTGATCGGCGCATCGAAGCTGGCCCAGATGGGCGGGTTCACCTTTGGCGCGGGCATCCTGTTCTTCCCCGTGTCCTACGTGATCGGCGATGTGCTGACCGAGGTCTATGGCTATGCCAATGCGCGGCGCTGCGTGTGGATGGGCTTCTTCGCGCTGATCTTCATGGCCTTCATGAGCTATGTCGTGGTCGCCATGCCGCCCGCGCCTGATTGGGGCGGACAGGCCGCCTATGAAAG